>JASJGP010000144.1:0-6146 GCA_033791485.1 Desulfobacterales bacterium
TCAACAGGTATGTTGTACATTTTTAACAACATACAACGGACTACATGCAACAAACAATTTAATCTTTGGTTTATATCAGTTGATTTTGCAATAGTAAACATACTATAATCAATTTAATGTTTGGCTGCAAAACAACGGAATGCAACGGAAATGTTAAAGAAAAATGAAAACCATATGTTTATTGGAAAATACTGTTCAAGAATATGCATGGGGATCTTATACCGCCATTGCTGAACTTTTAGATGAAAGTTCCCCATCAGATGTTCCACAGGCTGAACTGTGGATGGGTGCACATCCTAAAGCGCCATCAATGGTCAGATGTGATGGCGCAATGATTTCTTTACAAAATATTATTAAAGATCAACCTAAGGACATTCTGGGGGAAACGATTGCTGAGAAATTTAACAACAAGCTTCCGTATTTGCTAAAAGTTCTTGCTGCTGTCAGACCCCTTTCAATACAGGCACATCCGAACCTTGTTCAGGCAAAGGAAGGATTTAAGAGGGAAAACGAACAGGAAATATCCATAGATGCTCCAAACAGGAATTATAAGGACGCCAACCATAAACCGGAGTGTATTTGCGCTCTTACACCTTTCTGGGCATTGAATGGTTTTCGCAAAATTAACTATATTTTATCATTTATGGAGAAACTCTGCCCAAATAGCCTGGGCAAAGAACTTAATGAGCTTGGGAAAAAACACAACACTGATGGGTTAAAGCAATTCTTTAAGGTTCTGATGACACTGGATCAGAAGGGAAAAAAACAGGTTTTAAGTGAGACAATAAATAATGCACATAAATTTACAAAATTGGATTCTGTGTTTGAATGGATAATAAAGCTTTCAGAAGAATATCCTGGAGATACAGGTGTGCTTTCACCTGCGTTTCTAAATCTTATCTGTCTTAAACCAGGCCAGGCAATGTTTCTCTTTGCAGGAGAACTACATGCATATCTTGATGGTTTAGGCATAGAACTGATGGCTAATTCGGATAATGTGTTAAGAGGCGGACTGACTCCCAAACATGTTGATGTTCCCGAGCTGTTAAAAGTTGTAAATTTTGAAGAAAGAGACATTAAAATATTGGAATGTGAAAAGAACAAAGTTGCTGAATGCATTTATGAAAGCATGGCGGAAGAATTTATTTTGTCTGTAATTTCTGTGGATTCAAAAAATAACTATACAAGCCCGGCCGTAAGGAGTGCGGAAATATTGCTATGCACGGATGGCCAGGCAACTATCACAGATTTTAGTGATAATGAAAATATTTCTTTAAAAAAAGGAAAATCTGTAATTGTCCCCGCATCTGTCAGGATGTACAATATAAAAGGCAGTGCAAAAATTTATAAAGCCTCTGTAAATAACTTAATTAGCTCATAGCTGATAGCAAAAAGAATTTAATCATTCAATCCCGCTTACAGCGGGACTATCAACTATGAGCTTATGTGAGCTATGAGCTAACTTAAAGAGAGTATTCAATGAATTGGAAATATATTCAAAAAGCTTTGATCATTATCCTTTTGATGGGAGCTGTTTATCTCGCTGCCACGGAATATTTGGATAAGCCTATAGAAAAAATTGGAATGGGGAAAATTACCAGTGCTAATGAAGAGTATTTAACAAATTCATTTAATAAGGCTGTAACCGGCTTTTTAGTTTTGTCCGGGATAAAGAGCGGATTAGCTGTGATTGAAGGTTCGGAAGTCGGTATAGGGTTTAACCTTGAAATTGGTGATATTGTCCAATCTGTTTATGATTACGTGGACATTGCATGGAAGACAGCTCTTGCCGGCGGTACCGTAATACTTATGACACGTTTACTATTGCAATCCGTGGCTTTGATAGACCACTGGTGTCTTTCCATGATGTTTGTGGCTTTATTTACTTTTTTAATCGTAAGCTGGTTTTTCCCAAAGTATGCCAAAACTTCCAGATTGTTGAAAGAAGCGACTTTTTTTCTTATAGTTTTTTCTGTGGTCTTGTATATAGTGCTCCCTTTTTCGATTACAGGTGCTGCTTTTTTATCTGAAAAAATTACAAAACCGCTTATTCAGGAATCTCAAAAAAGTTTTGAAAATATTAAAGAAGATTTTTCATTGGGATCCATCACAGACAGGTTGTTCCCGGATGAACAGGAAAAAGATGGTTCCTGGTTTTCCGAGTTGAACATAAAGGCAAAATATGAAAAAACAAAATATCGTATGGAAGAACTTGCAAAATACTTTAAGGAAAAAACAAGAAACATTGCCATCTGGACGATTCAACTGATTGCCGGATACTTGTTTGATGCCATAATATTTCCAGTTGCATTTTTTATTATACTTTTTATAATTACCAAGAGCATTTTGGTGTATCTTTTTGAAAACAGGAGATATCAATCTTTTAAAGAAGATATAGAATCAATGATGAAAAAATATTACGGTTCTTCAGAAATAACTGCGAGGAAGCCATATCGGCAAATACCGACAAGGCATACACAAAAACCGATTGCCGGAAATAAAAGAATATTTTAGAAGCGGGACAAGAAAGGCGCGCAAATCCTGAGGAACGAGGCGTACTAATAGTACGTCGCAGTGACGAAGGATGCAGCGAAACGCAGAAGTTAGACTTTTTACGAAGCCGTCATAAAAAAATATCTTGACAACGGAAAGCCTGTAATATAATTACGCTGAAACTGTTAATTTAAAAAGATAATTTCAAATGGCAAACGATTTTTCAGGCAGATATTTTTGGTTTTTTCGGTATTATTATTTTAATGCCATTATGCCTGGGGTGCGCCAAAGTCAGTAAGAAATTTAACTAAGCGCTAAAAGCCGTGGGCAGAAAAGAGTCCGTGGCTTTTTTATTTTAAAAGGCCGTGGAGAAAAACTTCACGGCCTTTTTTTTTGAAAAGGAGGAAATGACTAAAGACCATTTTAGGCAAAAGGATTCGTATGGAACGTATTATTAACAGAAATTCCGGCAAAACGGTAATCGTTCCTATGGACCACGGCATATCGGTGGGCCCCATCGATGGTTTAAAAGATATGAAAAAGGCGATTCAAAATGTAGCTCAGGGGGGCGCAAACGCCATCGTGATGCACAAGGGACTGGTTCAAGAAGGGCATCGCGAGGAGGGAAGGGATATCGGGCTTATTATGCACCTGTCTGCATCCACATGTCTTTCAGTTTACCCGAATGCTAAAACACTTGTCTGCTCGGTTGAAGAAGCAGTTAAACTCGGTGCTGATGCGGTATCCATACATGTAAACCTTGGAAACGGTGGTGAAAAAGAGATGCTGAATGACTTTGGAAAAGTTAGCTACGATGCGCGAACATGGGGAATGCCGCTTCTTGCCATGATATATCCAAGGGGAGAGAAGATAAAAGACGAATATGACGTTAATGTAATAAAACATGCAGCACGTCTTGGAAGTGAGATGGGAGCGGATATTGTAAAGGTTTCATACACAGGGTCCACCGAAACATTTCAAGAAGTTGTGTCAGGATGCAGTGTACCTGTGGTAATTGCCGGCGGCTCCAAAATGGATTCGGAAAAGGAAATACTTGAAATGGTTAAAGGCAGTATCGAAGCAGGTGGCGCAGGAGTATCAATAGGCCGAAATGTTTTTCAGTATAAAGATCCGAAGAGCATGGTTCGGGCTATTTCATGTATTGTAACTGAAGGTGGAAGTGTAGAAGATGGGCTGAAAATACTGGAAAGTAATTAGGCTCCTATGCATCCACATGAAGCAAAAATTGCTAAAATGACGGGATAGGGGTTAAAATGCAAAAAATATGGGTTAAGGTCGATCCATGGGATAAAAATATAGTAACGACCGCTCTTGAAGGTGGAGCGGACGGTATAATGGTCCCAAAGGGATATTCCGAAAAAGTCAAAAAACTCGGTAGGATACAAACAGTTTCTGAAGATGGTGATTTAAGGTTGGGAAAAGATGTCATATTTTACACTATTAAAAACAGTGATGATGAAGATGAGATAATCAAACTGGGCCGGAGTAAAAAAGTAATTCTTCAATGCGAAGACTGGACTGTTATTCCTCTGGAAAACCTGATTGCAAAAGGTGCAGACGTTATTGTGCAAGTTGATGGTTTGAAGGAAGCCGAAACCGCTTTCGGTATTCTTGAAAAAGGAGTGCAACATATTCTTTTTCACACAACCGATACTGTGGAATTGAAGAAAGTTCTTTCTCTTGTGGGATCAAAAGAAGAAAAAATTTCACTTGAAACGGCTGAAATTCGAGAAGTTACACCGATCGGCATGGGAGATAGAGTGTGTGTGGATACATGCACAGCAATGGTGAAAGGCCAGGGCATGCTGGTTGGAAACAGCAGCAGCGCCATGTTTCTTGTCCACGCGGAAACAGTTTCCAATCCTTATGTTGCCCCGCGGCCATTTCGCGTAAACGCGGGCCCTGTTCATGCTTATACAAAGGTTCCCGGCGGAAAAACAAGATACCTTTCTGAACTTTCGGCCGGGGATAAGGTGCTGATCATTGATTTCAAAGGCAATGTGGCTATAGGTGCCGTAGGACGGCTTAAAATCGAAAAACGGCCGCTGATGCTTGTCAGGGCGGCTATAAAAGACAAAGAGGTGACAACCATCCTTCAAAATGCGGAAACAATCCGGCTGACTTCACCTGACGGAAGTCCGATATCTGTTGTTAAATTAGGCGCCGGTGATAAGGTACTTGTAGCTGTTGAGAAAGGTGGGAGACATTTTGGTCATAAGATAGATGAAACCATAACGGAAAGGTAAACTCAATAATGCATAATTTAGATTCCAGCATAAATGAATTGAGAAAATCTATAGATGAAATTGATGAAAAGATTCTGGATTTAATTAACCAAAGGCTTCTGTTCGGAAAAGAAATAGGAAACATCAAGAGAAAAAATAAAGAGCAGGTTACGGATAAAGCACGTGAGACGGCAATTTTAAAAAGGCTTAAAGATCTTAATAAAGGTTATTTACGCAACGACACCCTTGATCATATATTTACTCAGATAATTTCCGAATCCCGGGAGATTCAACATCCCGGGAAGATAAGCTACCTTGGACCGGAAGCAACATTTACCCATATTGCTGCAATGAATCATTTTGGGCGGAATGTTACGTTTGTTTCACAGCCGGCCATTTATGATGTATTTTCTGAAGTGGAAAAAGGTATAAGCCTGTTTGGTGTTGTGCCGGTGGAAAACTCCAATGAAGGGTCTGTTAATAACACGCTTGATCTTTTTTTTGAATCTGATTTAAAAATATGTGCCGAGATTTACCAACATATATCACATGATTTATTATCCAATACAAAAAGACTTGATGAAATAAAGATGATCTATTCCCATCCCCAGGCTTTTGCCCAGTGCCGCAACTGGATCAGGGAAAATCTGCCGAAAGCTGATCTTAAAGAATGCAGCAGCACGGCACTTGCAGCTAAAAAAGCCGCTCAAATGACCGGGTCAGCCGCTATTGCCGGGAGAGAAACGGCACATCTGTATAAACTTGAAGTTACTGCATCCAGGATTGAAGACAATGCCAGAAATACAACCAGATTCCTGGTGATTGGGAGGGATAAAACCAGTAAAACAGGAAATGATAAAACATCAATAATGTTTGCAACTGCGCATATTCCCGGTGCTTTATATAAAACCCTGGAGCCAATGGACAAGGCAGGGATAAACATGGTAAAACTTGAATCACGTCCGGCAAAACATGAAAACTGGAGCTATTTTTTCTTTGTAGATTTCGAAGGGCATATGGAAGATCCAGTTGTTAATGAAACTTTAACAAAGATGAAAAATCTTTGTCTTCACCTCAAACACCTTGGTTCATATCCAATGGCAGAAACCTAAAAAGATGAACGTCGAACATCGAACGTCCAACGTCGAATGAAAAACAAGCATCCAATATCGAACATTTAACATCTAAGCCAATTTGTGTTTCTTTTCAGCCTATTAGATACACACAACAAATATTTTAATTATTCTGTTTCCCCTTTTTCCATCCAACATTCGATGTTGGACGTTCGATGTTCGATGTTCATTTTTTTAGGTTTCTGCCATTGCCTATGACCCAAGGTGTTTCAAATGAAGACAAAGATTGGTCATCTTTGTTGAAGTTTCATTAACAACTGGAGCTTCCGTCTGC
>JASJGP010000145.1:0-5660 GCA_033791485.1 Desulfobacterales bacterium
ATGGATGTTGAATAAAAATCCTGAATAGGGGGATTAATAAAACAGATTCTCACAATCATTACCAAAATGTTTGATGGACTCGTAAAAAGTTTTTTAATAAGCGTTGGATAGCGTCGTAAAAAGGCTCATATACGCCCCGCAGGAAGTGCCCTTGGGGTGCAAGGCGTAGCGGTTTTTCAGGGACGAGACTATACATATAGTATGTCGAGTTCCTGAAAAATCGCTACAACGCAGTAGATGAGTCTTTTTACGACGCCATCAATGTTTTACGGTTGCATAGAAAGCAGCACCTAAAATTATGCCTCCACCTATGACTACCCTCAATGTTGGTATCGCGCCTAATAGCAGAATTGCTGCGACAATACCATAAACCGGCTCAAGACTTGCAATAATGCTTGCTTTTTGTGCTTTAACACTGGCCAGACCTTTTATAAATAACGTGTGAGCAAGTCCCGTAAATATCACACCCAGTATAGATAGAAGCAATATATCATTTAGCCGAAACACAGGTGCCGCCAGAAATAGAAAAGGAAGAAGTACTACAGTTGCGATGGAGTCCTGATAAAAGGCAACTATTATACTGGAATACTCTTTGACATACTTCCGATTCATTATCGAGAGTATAGCAAAAGTGAATCCCGATGCGATCCCCCATAGTGCGCCCCGGGCCATGCTGTTTCTTATCTCAAACTCTTCAATAACAAGCGCTACGCCTATAACCGCAACGAATGCAACTAAAATATCCTTAAGTTCCACTCTTTCACTGAAAAATAACGGCTCAAGGAAAGTAACGAAGACTGGAAATGTCGAAAAGGTCAGTAACCCTATAGCTACGGTGGACACCTGAATTGCCTGAAAGAAAGTAACCCAGTGAACTGCCAGGATAACCCCCATCAGTGCCATAAAGAAATAATCCTGCTTTTGCCGCAGCCTTATTCCTTGCTTCAGATATAAAAGGACCAGAGATAAAAATATTGTTGCAAAAAAAACTCTGCCAAGGACAATTATTGTTGACGGCAATAAGACCAGTTTTCCAAAAAGGCCTGCAAGTCCAAAAAATAGAACTGCTATATGGATTTCGAGCAAACCTCTTCTTCTAACCTTCATTTTTCTATGGGAGATCAATTATCTTCCTATATTTACCTATCGGTCTAATAAAATTATCGTAAATATTTATTACTTCAGCCCGCTAAAAAAACCACCCTCAAATGCGTCCGGCATTCAGACGTCTGAATGCCGGACGGCCTCTCAAAGAGCTAAATTGTTTTAAAATTTCATAAGGTTTTATCGAGCATTATGCCAAGAATTGTTTCATCCACCTTTGACATACCCAGAATGCTTATTTTGCTTAAATTGCGAATCGTTTCTTCTGCGGTTTTTCCCACAAAACCTTCTAAATTAGAAATACCATAATTATCCAGCGCCATATAAGCACAGCGTATTGCAGAATCTGTAGCAGTGGCTACTTTTAAAGCACATCCCCCTTTTGCGCCGTCACATAGCATACCTCCCAGATCACTGATTAAACTATTGACAGCTAAAGTAATCTTTTCCATATCATTTCCGCATTGCTGGTAAACAATGGCAGCAGTTGCACATACTCCTGCTGCAGTGGCACATCCGCAAAGGGGAGATAAATCACCTGTAAAGCATTTTATATAACTGTTTATCAAATGGGATAAGGCAATGCTTTGAAGAATTATCTTTTCTTCGATTTTAAAAATTTTTCCAGCGTTATAAGGAACCAGAATAGAAACAATTCCCTGGTTTCCACTTCCGCCACTGGACATCGCAGGCAAATCAATTCCGGCCATTCGGGCATCCGCTGCTGAAGCAGTCAATATTTTGCTTGATAAATAAACATCATTTACGAGACATCCTCTATTCACTGAATTAAAAATATAATAACCGACTTTTTCTAACTTTTGCCCTGCTTTGGAAATTTTCAGATTCATCTCAATCCCGCGTTTGATATAGTCATAATCTTCATCATCCATATGTTGAGCTAAATCTATAAGCTCAGATATTTTCATTTCCTTTAAAATCGCCTTATGCTCTTTACCGGCAGAGTTACTTTCCTTCTGCTTTTTCTCAAAAAGTGTTTGATTATTTTTTTCAAGGCGAACCAGATTTGTATGAGCATTTTCAATTACCGCCCTGGATGAATTTCCTTTCGTTTTTAAAAAGACTTCGATATATAGATCCGTTTTTGAACTGTCATAAGATATTTTCGCTTTTTTTGCTCGAATCAACGCTTTAGCCCGGCCTATCATTTCTTCTTTCACATCTTTTAAAACTTCCATTTTTAATTCAGGCTTTTTAATTAAGGCTCCAAGAACACCGGCGATTAGATTTCCTTTTTCCCCGCCTGTATTTGGAACGATTACAGCAAAACCATTTTTATAAACCCCAGGATCAACTGTTATACTTATTTCTTCAATATCACCATCAATTTCGTGAGCAGCAATGCTGGCAGCATGTGCAACGGCAATCGGTTCAGTGCATCCCAATGCAGGAAAAACCTCGTGTTTTAGAACTTCCTTAAGAATATTCAATCTTCTCTCCCTTTCCTTCTATCGCCAGGCTAATCTGCCGCAGCGGAAAGTTTCCAGTTATTTTTTATTTTGCCCACACTTCTTATCTTCAATTCCAATCTATCAGAATGAGACCGATACTAATCCGATTGACATCATGGTCATGATCCAGCAGGCTCTCACCGTAACCTGTGAAGTACTGGATATAACCACTGATCTTCTCAGAAAGCGGAAAACTCCATTCAAGCTGCAGGGCACCTCGATTTTTATCGGTTTGAAAGTTGTTACGCAACATCACTCCGAACCTGTTCTTCTTCCACAGGTAATATCCCCAGACCTCACCGGGCCCCATATAATCAGTAACATCAGGATTATCATCGTCTTTTGAACTTTCTGGAATTCGGTACCAGGCCTTCAAGAGCAAAGTGAAATCGCCTCTCTCGAAACCCATGTTTCCCACGATGCGGTTCCAGCTCCTGGAGAGGGGCTCAGAGCGGCCATTGGATTGATGATTGAAGCCTATGTTGATAATGCGGCCTTTCAGCCCCAGCAATTTATAATTTGTACGAAAATTTAGCAGTAACTCCGGCTCATAATTGGTCTCACGAAATGGAGCAGAGGCATCAAAGTTGTAAAGCTGCCAGAATGATTCCTGGGTATATCCAAACCACAGATCCATCTCCTGGCCGAAGATATCCTGCCAGAGTTTGATTTTCAGACTTATTTGAAACTTGACTTCGTTCTTCTGGACATCCATGCCCGGAGAAGCCGCCTGTATGGGCTCTTTGTTCGGCGAATCGTTATATGCAAAAGGCATGATGTAATTCGATCGATGAGGCATAAAAGAGTATTTACCCCGCGGCACTTCCTTATCCAGTTCCCACAGCCTAGTAAGATAGGAAGCTTTAGCGGTTTTGTCCGGCTCAGATCCGGCTGTTTCATCATAGCATTCCAGCCGCTGTTCATTATCTTCAATCTGGGAACAGTCAGACAGATCTTGTAGGTTCTCCGCTCTTATATTGCCTGCTGGAATGACGAGGATCAAAAAAGCAAGCATAAAATCTAATAAATATTTCCATGGCTCAACTTTAAGATATTTCATGAGACACCCTTTTGGCCGGATTTCCGACTGACTTCAATTTACACATAAATATTTTCTATATCCACAAATCACTCTTTAATGAATTCGTAAAAAGTCTTTGAATAAGCGCGGGGTGGCTAAGCAAAAAGGATTATTTACGACCCCATCACTCTTTAATTTCAAAAAAAATACAGTGAGCCAAACACACATTATCGGCGCAGGCCGGAATAAGCCCTTGATCCACCCTGTGATGGCAGAGATTACACTTTTGGGCAATGCCTTCACCTTCATCGAAGGCAATGGCATCATAAGGGCAAACATCCATGCAGGCCTGGCAACCCGTACATAAATCATAATCCATGACAACAATACCGTCTTCTCTTTTTGTAATCGCTTCTTCCGGACAGGCATCCATGCAGGGAGGATCATCGCAGTGTCGGCACATATTGATATGAAAGGAAAATTCAAATTTGCCGTTGATTTCTGTTGGCCCATCCTCTTGAACGGCTATTAATTTAACGCCGTCCGCCGCATTATTCTCCTGTTTGCACGCCACTTCACAGGTTTTGCATCCCCAGCATAGTTCATGATCTATTGTCAGGGCATATTTTTTCATAAAGCATTCTCTTTCTTCTTCTCCGGAAATATTCTGCATAATAGGGTTCGGACAGGAGTAGCACCCATGGCCGGATCACAAGCTTCATAGGAATTATCCGTCAATATATTGATATTTGATTCCTCCCAGCCATGCCCCGGATCTTTTTTCTCCGGAAACCACCACCCGTGTTCCGCACTGACCACCCTCGGATCTATGCCGGCGAAAAACTTCGCTCTTTGTCTGATCCTGCCACGGGGGGACTCTATGACCACCCAGTCTCCTTGACTGATACCTTCTTTTTTAGCGGTATCCGGATGGATTTCAACAACCGGGTCTCTGTGGAGTTCCCTCATCCAGGGCAGTTGGCGGTTCTCCGTGTGAAAAAACCCAGGTAATCTCCTTCCCGTGATGATAATATAAGGATAATTTTTATATAGTTCGGGCGTGCTGTAAGGACTTTCAGGAGGCTCTTTAAATTGTGGGAGAGGATCAGCTCCCCAGGAGTCAAGGACTGTAGAATATATTTCAAACTTTCGGGTAGGTGTGGAAAATCCGGTTTCCTTATATTTCTGATACCTGACTTCTCCTCTCATATAGCCCGTTTTTTTGAACTCTTTCCAGGTCATGCCTATCGGTTCGAGAATGTAATCCAGGCCACCTTCAAAGGTATTCCACCAGTATTCTCCCTGACCGACCCTGTGAGCAAGGTCATTGAGCATTTCATGATCAGAGCGGCACTCACCCACCTGTATCACCTTGCGTCGCGGGAGAAGATAGCCATGGCGTTTCCAGAAATCACCGATATAATCCATTTCAAGCCAGGTGGCTGCAGGCAGAACAATATCTGCCAGTTCGGCGGTCGGGGTTAAAAAGAAGTCGGAAACAGCCATAAACTCTACCTTTTCAAGGGCACTATAAACCTCTTTTGCATTGGCACGGGTCATCATCGGATTGGAGCTGATAAAAAACAGCATTTTCACCGGATATGGTTTTTCTTCGAGAATAGCATCCCATACACATTTGGGATTGATGATGGCAAATTTTCCCGCCAGGCGAAAACGGTCTTTCCCGAGCCGTTTTGATTTCTGTTCTTCCGGAAGCATTCTATGGGCTCCGAATTGACCCACGTTTATGATTTCAGGCGACTTGAACAGCATCTGCCCCCCTGGGATATCGATATTGCCGGTAATTCCCATAAGGGTCATAAGAGCGCGGTTGTTGTCCGCACAAGTGATCTGTTGTTCGATGGCAACACCCCATTGAATCGCAGCCGGTTTGACAGTGGCAAACAATCGTGCGGCTTCCCGAATTTTTTCCTTTGGAATCCAGGTAATCTTGGCAACCTTGTCAAGGGGATATTCATTGACTCGATTCACAAACGGTTCCCACCCGTGAACGTAATTCTCCACAAATTCCCGGTCATACAGTTCTTCGTTTACAATCACAT
>JASJGP010000146.1:0-4285 GCA_033791485.1 Desulfobacterales bacterium
GGGAAGCAGTTCGGGTAAGAAATAATCGGGACCTATTGTCCAATCAATTGAATATTTACAACTCGGTGATGGCCAACAAGATGAACGATATCATGAAGGTTCTCACGGTCTTTACGGCTATTTTCATCCCCCTTACCTTTGTAGCCGGGATCTACGGTACAAACTTTGAATATCTGCCTGAGCTTCATTACAAGTATAGTTATTTCATTTTCTGGGCAGTTATGATCACTGTGGCTGGGGCTCTTATTGTTTATTTCAAACGTAAGAAATGGTTTTAACAAATCAAATTCATGTTACTTTTTGTTTAAAGAGTCAAGGGAAGGCACCGATGGAAAATTCGTTGGCAACCGTTTTAACCTGGGGTGGGATTATTTTTTGCATTAGCCAGTCTGCTATGTTTTCAGGAATGAATCTGGCACTTTTCAGCATCAGTCGATTACGGCTGGAAGTAGAAGCATCCACAGGGAATAAAAACGCTGAAAAGTTGTTACGCCTGCGTGAGGATTCAAACTTTATTTTGACCACCGTGTTATGGGGTAATGTGGGGATCAATGTTTTATTAACCCTTTTGTCCAGTTCGGTTCTGACAGGGGTCAGTGCCTTCCTGTTCTCCACCATGGTGATCACATTTGCAGGCGAAATTCTTCCCCAGGCATATTTTTCAAGGCATGCTCTGAAAATGGTTTCGATACTTGCCCCTGTCCTAAGATGGTATCAATACCTTTTGTATCCCTTCGCAAAATCCTCAGCCAAATTTCTGGATTGGTGGCTTGGCAAAGAGGATATCCAATATTTTCGTGAGCACAATCTGCGTGAAGTTATCAAAAAGTATATTGAAGTGGATGAGGCGGATATAGACAGAATCGAAGGGTTGGGAGCACTTAACTTTCTGGCCATTGACGATTTAATCATTGCCAAGGAAGGGGAAACGCTTGATCCCATGAGCATTGTGGCGCTACCCTTTGAAAACGGAAGGCCTGTTTTTCCCCTATACAAACAGGTGGCAGAAGATCCTTTTCTTCGGCAAATTGAAAAATTTGGTAAAAAATGGGTGGTACTGACCGATAAGGCACAGCAACCGGTTTCGGTTCTGGATGCGGACAGTTTTCTTCGACACGCCCTGTTTAAATCACCTCGGCCTGATCCGTCCTGGTATTGTCATCACCCCATACTGATAAAAGACGCCTCGACTCGCCTGGGTAATATATTGCACCGCCTTAAAGTCGAAGGAACAAGTTACCATGACGATGTGATTGATCAGGATATTGTGCTGCTCTGGGGGGACCGCAAGCGTATTCTCACCGGGGCGGACATTTTGGGTCGGCTCATGCGGGGGATTTCAAAAAAGGAAGATATTTAAAGACTTAAAATGACTATTTTAGAAACTATTGCCAAACGATTGGCAGATTATCTGTCCCAGCCCATTGAAAAAGACATCCAGGTTGCTACCAGCAAACCAGAGGATCTTGCATCTACCCTGAAAAAAGGGGATGTCATTCTCATTGAAGGAAACAGCCGTATCAGTTCGGCGATAAAGTATCTGACACAATCCACCTGGTCACATGCCGCACTTTGCATTGGCAATGGGAGTAACTCCGACAACAGGGTTATGGATGAACCCGTTCTGGTGGAAGCTGATATCAATGAGGGGGTAAGGACGGTTCCTTTGTCAATGTATTCAAAGGTTCATACGCGAATATGCAGGCCTGTTGGAATTACTGAAGAAGATATCAATACTGTAGTTGATTATGCCCTGGCTCAAATTGGAGATACCTATGATCTTCAGAATATTTTGGACCTGGCCCGATTTCTGATTTCGTCCCCTCCTGTTCCTGGTCACCTGAAACGACGACTTTTGGCACTGGGAAGCGGGGATCCCACCAAAACCATCTGTTCTTCAATGATCGCCCAGGCGTTTCAAGCTGTCCAATATCCGATTCTGCCGGAAAGACGATTGAGAAAGACTGACAGCAGGGCATGCAGACACTGCTATCAGGAAATACTTCATATAAAGCATCATAGTCTTTTTGTGCCCAGGGATTTTGATGCATCGCCATATTTTGAGATTGTAAAGCCAACTATTTACAAGGGGTTCAACCCTTACGAGATAAAATGGTCATCTGAATCCTAAGAGGGGAAAACAACGATAGCCGGTCAGATGCAAATCTAATTTTTTATTCTTTAACCATTTAGGGAAAGGTAATTATTATGCTAAACTTTAATCCAAGCAAAGCACAGATGGACCTACAGAAAAAAGCAAGGAGGTTTGCCATAGATCATGTGCTGCCTGAAGCCTGGCACTATGATATTAAAGATGAAACTCCGGTACATATTCTCAAAGAGGCCTTTACACAAGGACTTTCCCACAGCGATATCCCGAAGATATATGGTGGAAAAGGTTTCGGGATTATTGAGGGCTGTGTAATCTCAGAAGAAATTTCTGCGGCCTGCCCTGGAGTGGCCACCTCTATTTTTGATAATTCTTTGGGAATGGAACCCCTTATTCTGTCTTCAAATGAACAATTAAAGAAAAAATACCTGACCCGATTTACAAAGAATTTTAAACTGATCAGCTTTGCCACTTCTGAACCCACCCTTGGATCTGATGTTTCAGCGATCCGGTGTCTGGCCAAGCCCGATGGAAGCGATTATATTCTCAACGGAACCAAATACTGGGTAACCAATGGCGGAATTGCTGATTATTACAGCATCTTTGCAACCATTGATCCAGAGACAAAGCATGAAGGGATCTGTGCCTTTTTTATTGACCGAAAATGGAAGGGCGTAAAAGTAGGTAGACATATTCCGAAAATGGGGCAACGATGTTCCAACACGGTAGGGGTCCATTTTGACAATGTTAGAGTCCCCAAAGAATATGTACTGGCACCTCCCGGAGAAGGTTTTTTGCTTGCCATGAAAACCTTTAGCCGAACACGGCCAGTGATAGGAGCATTTGCCATAGGGGCTGCCCGATCAGCCTTTGAATATGCAATGGACTACGCGAAAAAACGCCAGGCCTTTGGCCAGAAAATCGGCAGTAATCAAGCCATCCAGTTTAAACTGGCTGACATGTATCAAAAAATTGAGACATCACGACTCCTCGTTTTGAAAGCAGCATGGGAATCTGATAAAGGGATGGACCCAACCCTCAATGCATCCATATCAAAATTTTATGCAACAGAGGCCTGTATCGAGGTAGTTGACCAGGCGCTTCAAATTCTTGGCGGATATGGATATACCAAAATGTTTCCTGTGGAAAAACTCTACCGGGATGTCCGGTTGCTAAGAATTTATGAAGGAACCAGTGAAATTCAGAGAATGGTGGTTGCCGGGTATATCATGGGCGGATATAAATCCGTGATGCCATCTCTTGAGGATATCCCCGTGCACCATGAGGAAAATTTTTGTGAGGACTCTTTTACCGGACAGAAAAAAGGGAAAACTTGGCGGTGCCGGATCTGCGGGCATGTCCATTATGGAAACAGTCCTCCTGAAGAATGTCCCTATTGTTTTTTTCCAGGTAAGGCGTTCAAACAGATAGGCGTTGACATGAAGAAGGAGTCGTCTTAATCCCAGACATCCCCCTATCGGTTGTCCGCGTATCCGATTCTGCTGACCGTGAAGATGAACAATCAGCAGCAGGACAATGATATGATTGCCCGAAAATGGGTGACAATTTCAAATAGGAAAAACACTTTTTCACCTGATATAAGAACGGCCGGAAATGATAATTTTATCTCATGTTTTTGAATTTATCGCCTGCGTGGTATACTCTATGAATTGTTTGAGAATTTAGAGGAAGTCCGAAATGAGTCGAAAATTGATAGGAGGAAAAGACATACCGTTCAGACCTCTACCGGAGGGATACAGTTATACAGTTATCGGTGTTTCCAGTGTAATTGTGAAATGGCTGGCAATAAAGCATTTATTGATGTCGAGATAGGAATAGCAGAGTTTTAAGGCAAATGTTATCAAGAAGTTATATTTATTTTAAGTTGCCTGGGTTATAATCAAGAGATAATGGAATATGTGCCAATGGCTAAAAAGTCCGCGAGATAGCTCGCTAACTTGCTTCAGGCGCTGTGCATTAGTCAGGCACATTGGTGAAAATAATACAAAAATAAAGGGTGCGTTTATGCTGAATAACGATATCTTGAATTTACCATGGAAGGATAAGTGGGCCTGTGAGAGTGAACCGCTAAAAACCGTCACCGCCCACTTTGTTGATACTACAAAAACGTTTGCCAATGAAGAGGGACAGCTCTTTAATGAACAACTTTATAAT
>JASJGP010000147.1:0-3943 GCA_033791485.1 Desulfobacterales bacterium
GGAGAATATTGGATATACCTATAGTCAGTGCGGTTTTTTTGATAAAAACCCGATTTTATACCATCATTGTTCTGTTCCATCTTATTTCATTTTTCTGGGATTTGCTTCTTATTTTAAGTTTGTTTGTATAATGCGAACCTGATACAGATAAGTAGTCATATAACTATAGGAATTGTCCCCGGACCGGGTTCAAAAATAAAAAGGTATCAAGAGTGCTTTGTTGATTTGCTGCTGTAAAAGGTGCAAACATGATATGTTATGTTATTATATCGAAAGGAAATCGTATGAAAGACATAAAAAAGAAAAAGCTGATCAAACAGCTACACCACATCTGGAATTCCGGAGAAATGGAGTTAATAGCTGAAGTTTATTCGCCAGATTTTATTGTACACTGGCCGAGAGGATTTAAAGTGAACGAAAGCCACGGATTTGACGGTGTCCGTAATACGATCAAAAATATCCACTTAGCAATTCCAGATTGGCATGAGGAAGTTAAGGATATTATTATTGGAGATGATAAGGTTGTTACAAGATATACTTCTACAGGAACTCATTTAGGAACCTATGCTGGAATAGAAGGGACGGGAAAAAAAATATCATTAGATGAAATTTCCATTTATCGAATTGAAAAAGGTCGAGTTGTTGAACAGTGGTGTTTATCGGATGATGTCTCTACGTTGTTGACTCTTGGGTTGTTAGAGGAAGCTCCAAATTTTTAAACAGTTCCATTAATATCTGAGTGTCTAATATCAAAAATATGTGTGCGGTTTAGGGTGCTAACTGCTTTTTTTTGAACGTTTTGCCCAATTTTTATAAATACCATAGCTACTGATAATGAGCCAAAAAAATTGTAGATCATGTGATTATTTTGTAAGCCCTTCGAGTATTACTAAGCCTAAATTCGCTTTGTCTTTTGGAACAAAGATATGATCATGATAATAACCGGCTATTACATTCGCAGAGATATCGTTAGATGCCAAAGCCGTAGATATGGCAGCAGTCAACCCAACGGCCTCTAAACTGGAATGCACTTCAAGTGTGATTTTGTTAAATACTGCATCATAAGACAGTTTGTGCTTATCCGCGTTTGCCTTGGTCACCACAACTGTCATTCCCTCAGATTCAAGAAATGTAGCTATTGGATCTAAAGCGATAATATCTTTTTCAATTTTGGAACATTCTTTCATTGAAAAAACATAATCAGTTGTGTCCAGCACAGGTCTCATTTCCTTTAGCAATACTTTAATCTTTGTAATACCCGCCATAAATAAAGTCTCCTGTAAACAATTAATCATGTGATTGTAGCAGGAGTTTATAATAAGCTTTAAATTAAATAAAATTAATTATACTTCTATGTTATTAATTTTTCTTATAGTTTGCTTAGAAAATGATTATGAATTCCTGAATTAAAAAAGCGACACATGTGTCTTTGAAAAGGGTCTATTTTACTACCTTCTTGAGGTGAGCGATGGAAGAAAGTATAGTCGCTGACTTTGTCACAGCAATAACCCGTTTTCATACCATGATTGTTAGTTTCCAGATTGCTTCCTTTTGATTAAGTTTTTGCTTTTTTAGTCTTATTAGTGCACATCATATCGAGCACTTTCTGAAAGCGTTTTTGATTTTAATTTTATCTCCAACAAACTCAAAAAGGTCGCAGCCTCGGACTATGGTTGACCGACCCGATTCGTCAGCCCCCATATAAGACCATTCCGCAACACCTCTTTCGCCATAAACGTGTAGCTCCCCGGGTAAAGATTCGCTATCTGCATCGTGATCGAGCATGATTTGAAATCCACGGCGCACCTCGTCCTTTCCAATAAATCGTTCTCCTGGCTCTGGGCCGACCGAGGCGTGATATTCACAATCGTCACACATGAATTCCATCAACGATTCAATGTCCTTTCTGCCCCAGGCATCATCAAACGCCTTAAGTCTTTCGATTGTCATTTGTTTTTTAATTAGGGGTAACATCTGATTCAGTCTATGCTCTTGCTTTTCGAATTTCTCTACATCTACATCCATGTGCTTATCTTCTGATTTTTTCCCGGTGACTGTATCAGTATCAATATCGATTCTTATCAAAAAAATCTCGGTAAGACAGCCTTTGTATTGATGTGTCTGGCCCCACCCTTCTCGATAGTGGTTCATAAGAATATCGGCACCTATTTTTTTTTCTTTTGGCTCGTCAACTATGGTCGCCTTTCCGTAACCCATTACACACTCATAATTGGTGCCACACCTGTATGCTTGGTCAGTGTTTTTAACTTCTACTGCAGTTTCAATTTGGAAGTGTACAAGGTTATTTGCTCTAAGCAAATCGATCTTTTTCCCGCTCCGTGCACTATGAATGTAGAGGGAGTTGTCCTTATATCCATAATTTAAAGGGATCTGATATGGTTTGTCTCCATCCATCATTGCAATATGAACTAACGTTCCTTTTTGTATTACCATTTCAATTAGGTTGGGATCTGAAATTTGTTTGTCTCGTCTTCTCATATTATCTCCTGTTTAAATATTATTTTCGTGCTTTTCCTGTAATATGTTCTACCTCGATTTTGATTACAGTTGTGTCATTCCAGAATTTTTTCATGTAGTTTTTGCCTGCCTTCATAAATCCCGAAGAGTACTTATTTAAGACAGACAGTAGAATCTCTTCTTTCTCTGAGTCTTCAGTCACCATTGCAGCTTTTCCAAAAACGATGGCACTCTCATAATCCGTATCAAACTCGTTGGCCAATACATCCGATTTGCTGACTACACAGAATGAAACATTTTCACTGTTCTGAATGTTGTCAATTTTATGGCCTTCATGGGCGCAATGAAAATATATACAGCTATCAAAGTATGTATAATTCACAGGAACACCGTATGGATACCCATCATCGCCGATAGTTGAAAGTACACCGTATGATCCATTTTTTATGATTTCGAAGGCTGATTTTTTTTCCAATTCGTTATCTTTCGATCTCATTTCTTTGAACATATTTTTTCTCCTTAATGAAAAGTTTTTTTATTGGTCATCTAAAATGTCAGGTGACAATTACTATCCTGCTCTTGTACCATTCTTTTAAAATTACAAAATATTGAATATCCACACCTTTGCACCACAAAACTATATGGAAATGAGAATCAGGGCAACAAAGGCACTAACAACCCCAATCCACTGTTTTCTACCAAGTCTCTCTCTAAGAAAAAACCAAGCCAGAATAACAGTTGCAGCTGGATAAAGAGCCCCCAAAACAGCCGAAACATCCAGTCGGCCAAGGTGGGTCGCGATTGAAAAAAAAGCATTCCCGAGAGCATCCAGAGCACCGATGATACCAATAAGCACCCATTGCCCTGCAACTGGTCTTACAAATTTTTTCGCTATCAGAAGGACAAAAAATAAAAATAAAACTGAGAACAGCCTCGCACTGACCAGCGGCCAGAAAATCGCAAGATCATTTGCCCGGTCTATCAGGATGAAAAAGAATCCGAATCCAAAGCCTGCGATAATGGAAAGAAAGAGTTCATTCAAGGTCATTTTGACTCCGGCATCACCGGCGGACAAAAGCCATATGGCAACCATAAAGCATGTAAAACCGACAAGTTGGGTTATAGAGGGAAGGCCAGTATAGAATGCCGAATAGCCAATGGGGACAAGGGCGGTTAAAACGGCTGATAAAGGAGCAACGATCCCCATGCGTCCCTGGGCTAACCCTTTGTAAAGAGCGATTAGTCCTATATCTCCAAAAATACCGGCAAGGCCTCCATACAAAAGATATGACAGTGGCGGAATCGATTCGGAAAATATCAGGCCCAGAACTGCCAGCAACAGTCCGCCTAAAAATTGAGAGGCAAAAATAACAGCCAAAAGATTTCCTTTACGGGACGCGAGCCCTCCTGCGAAATCCGCAGCACCCCATGTTGCAGCGCAACCAAGACCAAAATTGATTGATAA
>JASJGP010000148.1:0-7017 GCA_033791485.1 Desulfobacterales bacterium
TTCATAAAGGCTCTGCATCACCGGCGTTCTTCCGATAATGCCATGAAAGCCGTCATCAATGTAATACATCCGTTTGAAGGATGCCAGTTCATTTTTATAGTTGATATTTTCAGATATGTCTTTCAGGGTTTCAACTGCACCAACAATCTCATTTTCCTCATTAAAAAGAACGGTTGCACTCTTAATAATCGGTATGGTCCTGTTATGGCTGTTGGTAATCACACATTTTTTTTCCCTGACAAGCCCATCAGAAAAAAGTTCGCACCACTTTTTTCCTTTGCCTTTCCCGACAAGTTTACATCCGGTGCAATTCAAAATCCGGCAGGATTGGCCTTTCAAATCTTCTTCAGTGTACCCTGTGATCAATTGGGCAGTCTGATTGGCTGCAATAAAATCCCCCTTGTCATCAACAATGATGATGCCGTCCTGGACAGAATCAATGATAGGTCGCCATTGTTTTCCGATATCCATATTATCCTCGCAATTATTAACACTGTTAATCAACAAGTTAACACATCATTAACACTCTTGCAATAAAAATAATTTATTAAAACCCGCGGGGAAAAGCATTAGGCTATAAATATCCTTTAAATTTAATTTGTTATAATAATAGTTGGTAAATGTTTTTATAATGGCACACTCATTGCTCTATGTAGCTTACACTAATATATATATACGAATGCTAATTTTCATAAACATAACTTAACAATTAAAACTTTAAGGAGAACAAATGAAAGCAAACAATGCAAAAACCTTGATTTTGGCCTTATTGGCAGGTCTGGTACTGTTGACAGGATGTTCGGCAACAAAAACGGCAAAAACCGGTGTAACTCCCGTCCAAGATACGTCATGGATGTTTCATGGCATCGTGGATGCCAAGTTTGTAAAAGCACACATGGCTGTTCCTATGCCTGAAAACGTTATGATTATAGATGCAAGGCCTTACAAGGTAAAATACACAAAAGGTCATATTCCCGGAGCGGTAAGTATTCCATTTTCAGAATTTGATAAAAAGGCTAATCTTCTGCCAAAAGATAAAAATACCCTGTTAATTTATTATTGCGGCGGACTTAAATGCAAACTCAGCCACAAATCAGCTAAAAAGGCTGAAAAGCTAGGGTATAAAAACATTAAAGTGTTTGCCAAGGGATATCCTGAATGGATCAGCCGGAAAGGGAATTATGCCTCTGTAAGTGCTGAGTATGTAGCAAAACAGATTGCTGAAAACAATACCGTAATTGTTGACGCAAGACCCCAGAAAACCAAATTTAATAAAGGACATATCCCCACAGCCATCAATATCCCTTTTACTCAATTTGACGCCCTTAATGGTAAACTGCCAAGGGACCTTAACACCCCGATTACTTTCTATTGCGGTGGTCTCAAATGCAGATTAAGTCATAAATCAGCAGCAAAAGCCCTTGAAATGGGATACACCAAAGTCAAGGTGTTTTCCAAAGGATACCCTGAATGGAAAAAGACCTATGGTGAATCAAGTAAGACATTACAGGTGCAAGCCGGTGAAGTTGAAGGTTCTATTGATCTTGAACGATTCAAAACCATTATCGCAAATAACCCTGAATCCATCATGCTCATTGACGTAAGAGATGCAGATGAGTTTGCAAAAGGGTCTTTTAAAACAGCCGTTAATATCCCGGTTGAAAAGCTTGAACCTAAAATAAAGGATTTTCCCGATAACAAGCCCATTGTTTTTGTATGTCCAACCGGTGCAAGGAGTGGAGAAGCTTATTACATGACAAAAGATGTAAGAGAATCCTTAAAAGACGTCTATTATGTGGAAGCGCAAATTGATTTCAAAAGTGACGGAAAAATTGAGATTAAAAAACTCAAATAACCCACTTCTATAAAAAATAAAAGAACACAAGGAGATATAAACATGTTTAAAAAAAGTATCATTGCCATCATGGTATTTATGTTTACAATTGTATCCTTTTCCATGGCCTTTGCGTCTGATGGGCCTGACGGTAACAAAAGAAAAGGTAAATACACCTATCGAAAAGTATATAAAGCCTGTGCGGCATCCGGTGAGGTTAAATCCACAACCCCTAAAATGAGCCCGGCGGATAAAACAATGAAACAATGGAAAGATATTTTTGAAAACAGAAAATTTGATGAATTCGGCTGCAAGGGCAATTGGGCAGAACTTTCTGATAAAGATATTCTTGACATCTATTCATATTTCTATCACCATGCTTCAGATTCACCCACACCTGCAAAGTGCCAATAAATGATGAAAAAGGGTGGCGATTTTTTGACCCGCCCTTTTTTGAAAATAGGTTTAGAGACCTTTGAAAAACCCATGGAGACACCTATGACACCACGGTATTTTTTAAAGTGCTGCCTTACAGTGATTGCTGTGACAGCTTTTTTTTGTTCCTTTCAGGCTGTCTTTGCAGCGTCACCTGAAAACGGGGAAGAAGCTTTGGGGCGGAAACTGGCCAAACAGGCAGTTAAAGGCAGTAAACGGTGGAGTACGATAGACCATACAAAAGTTGAGGCTTTAAACAAAGACTTCACCTCAGGAGAAGAAATCACCAAAGCCTGTTTATCCTGCCATTCCGAAGCTGCAACCCAGTTCCATAAAACAATTCACTGGACCTGGCTTGCTTCAGGGGATAAGAGCGATATTCGATATGGCAAGGCTGGTTATTCGGTGAATAATTTTTGTATTTCAGGAAATGCCATGGAAGATAAAGGCTGCCTGAAATGCCATGTCAGCTGGAATAAAAAAGGGGTGAAAGGCGAAGTCAATTGTCTGAAATGTCATAATTCATCGGGGTTAAATTTTATTGAAGCCTTTGGAGACATAAAAGCATTTTCGGAAGATGGTGACCCTGAAACCAATGATATGGTGAAAGATATCCAGCAGGAAATCAAACAGGCGATCACCGAAGTGACATTTCCCACCAGAAAAAATTGCGGCGAATGTCATTTTAAAGGCGGCGGCGGCGATGGCGTGAAACACGGCGATCTTGACACCTCTTTAACAAAGCCGAACCGGATGCTGGATGTACATATGGGTATTGACGGCAAAAACTTTTCCTGTACCCGGTGTCACACCACGGTTGATCACCACATTGCCGGTAGGATCTATACAAATCCTGCTGTTGAAACGCGTAAAAGCCTGATTGAAGATGACCTGGCACCGAAAATCACCTGTGTTTCCTGCCATAGCAGCGAACCTCATAAAAATGATTCTAAAATGAACGATCATACGGATGTGGTTTCCTGCCAGGCATGTCATATTCCAAAATTTGCAAGGGTGAATCCCACAGAGATGTGGTGGGACTGGGCCAAGGCCGGAAAAATGAAAGACGGCAAACCCTATATTGAAAAAGGCCCTTTTGGAAAACCGGTTTACAAATCCATTAAAGGGGAATTCAAATGGGAAAAGAATGTAATACCTGAATATTTCTGGTCCAATGGTTCTCAAACCAGTACAACAGCAGATGATATAATCGACCCGGCGCAAATTGTAAAAGTCAGCCATCCGGTGGGTGACAAAACTGACCCGGAAGCCCGCATCTTTCCGTTTAAAATTCATCGGGGGAAGCAACCCTATGATAAAATTCATAAAAAACTTCTGGCACCCATGCTTTCAGGAAAACGCGGTTTCTGGACAACATTTGATATGAATGATGCCATTGAATACGGCAATAAAACGCTTGGTATCCCTTATTCAGGAGAATTCGACTACGTGGAAACAACCTATGCATTTCCCATCACCCACATGGTTGCACCCAAGGAGAATGCTTTGAACTGTACGGAATGTCATATCAGAGAAAACTCCAGGCTTGCCAATATTACAGGACTGTATATGCCCGGAAGGGACAAATCAAACCTGATTGATATCCTAGGATGGCTCTCGGTCCTTGGTGCCTTGGCTGGTGTATTTTTTCATGGTATCGGACGGTTCTTTACACGAAACGGCAAGGAGAATTAAATGAAAGATAAAAAAATAATAAAAATTTATCTTTACACAAGATATGAACGTTTCTGGCACTGGCTCCAGGCGTTTATGATCTCCTGCCTGATTGTCACCGGACTTGAGATTCATGGAACATACAAACTGTTTGGCTTTCAGACGGCTGTCAATATCCATAATTTTGTGGGTCTGTCCTGGCTGATTCTATTTGCCTTTTTTGTTTTCTGGTTGTTTACCACAGGGGAATGGAAGCAGTATATTCCAACAACGAAAAAACTCTTTTCAGTTATCCTCTACTATTCCTGGGGTATTTTTCAAGGCAGACCACACCCGGTTCAAAAATCGAAAGGGGCTAAGCACAACCCCTTGCAACGATTGGCCTATTTGGGCATTTCAGCCATGCTGCTCCCGGCCCAAATGGTTACAGGGCTTTTATACTACCTGTATAATGATATGCAGGGAATCCTGCTCCTGTCAGTTTTAGCTGTCATACACACGTTGATTGCGCTCTTTCTTTTAAATTTCCTGGTAATCCACCTTTATATGACAACCACCGGCCATTCTCTTTTCAGCCATATATCTGGAATGATTACAGGTTGGGAAGAAATTTACGAAACAACCGAGATTGCAGACTGGGAAACCAAAGCAACTAGAAAGAATTAAATAAAAATGCGGCAGGATTTAATCCTGCCGCATTGCCTGGCATAAACATCAGAATAGTTTAACGTCATATCCCAAGGACTATCATAGACAACCCTCAGAGCAGTGGGCTGTTCTCGGCAAAGTAAAACGTTTCATGTTGCTCACTTCCATTTAAACAACCTAATGGCTATTAATCAAAAGTTAAGATCAGCATTTCCTCTGTCAAGACCGATAAAGTTTATCGTTTTAAATCGATAACCGGATTTTCCAGGGTTTCAAAGCCTGAAATCCGGCATTGCACGATATCACCATGGTGGATATGAACGGCTCCCGGTGTTCCTGTTGATATGACATCCCCCGGCAAAAGCGTCATCACCCGGGAATGATAGGAGACGAGCACATCGGGCGTAAACGTCATGTGGTCCACCGTATTTTCAGCATGCACGGCTCCGTTAATGACCGTGGATACTTTCAGACCGGAAACATCGCCGACCTCATCCGGTGTTACAAGCTGCGGACCGAATGAGAAAAAGGTGTCAAAACTTTTACTCATGGTTAAAAATCTTGGATTTTGCACCAGTATATCCTCTGCCGTCATGTCCAGGATCGTGGTGAATCCGGCTATTACATCAAGCCATTTGTCCCGGGGAACATCTTTGCAGCGTTTGCCGATAATGATGCCAAGTTCGGCTTCGGCCGTTGTTTTTATGGAAAGCTGTGGTATTTTTATCTCATTTCCGGGTCCGATAATGGTGGTATCGGGTTTCATGAAGCTGGCCGGGGCTGATGTGGGCGGCTTTTCGGAAAGATCTTTTGCATGGGCGCTGTAGTTCAGCCCGATGCCCCATATTTTGGAAGGGTGTCGGTAAAGCGGCGCATAGGTGCATTCTTTACCGTTTATAAAAAGATGCTGCATTTTAGCTGATTCGCGCCCGCCCCCTTGTCGGTACCAGTCGTTTAAGCTGAAGATTTGATCTGTTTTAATCATAATCTCCATGGAATCCGGCCATTGGCTTTGAAACGCTTTATTCAGATCTTTGATGCGAAAAAATCCTGATTTTTCACATATGGCGAGATGCTCCTCCCCTTCAAACCAAATCGTGGCTAAACGCATAATGATTCTCCATAATAGATACTGTCAACCCTTTTGGGCAAGCTTATCCTTGTTAACAGCCATAAGAGTGACCATAGCTTTGGCTACCATCGCCTCCTCTTCACCCCTGATATCAAATACCTCGGATTCCGATATTATGATCTGGCTGCCTTCTCTTATCACCCTGGAACGACAGACCAGGGCGTCACCAAAGGCAGGCCTTAGAAAGTTAATCTTAAACTCAATAGTCAGGATCTGAAAATTCTCATCAACAATGGTAAAGGCGGAATATCCAGCCGTGTGATCGGCCATTGTGGCCATCACACCTGCATGAATAAAACCGTCCTGCTGCCGATGATGCTCTTCGATACTGACTCCGGACTGAAAATAACCCTTCTTTATAATTTCTGCTTTAAACTGACAGTATTCGATGAATCCACGACTGTAGTCATTAACCAAAAAGGCTTTCCTCTCATTAGAAATCTCTTCGTACATAATATTCCAATCGTAAAAAGTTTTAATTAAGCGCCGGATGGCATCGTTCCAAGGCTCATATACCTCCGCTAAAAATCAGCGGGATAAAAAACCGCTACAACGCAGTAGATGAGACTTTTTACGACACCATCAATATTCAACAAGCTATTTATCTAAAGATGAAAGTTTCTCTAAAACCAGGTACAAAGCTTGCGTTCCCGATGTGCCTTTGCCGTCAGCTTTAAGTGAAATATAAAGTTGTTTTACTAATGCCAGTCCGGGAAGCGATAGGTTCATAGCTTCCGCCTCTTCAAGCGCAATACTTAAGTCCTTAATAAAATGATCCACCATAAAACCAGGGGCGTAATCGCCTGCTACAATTTTAGGCGCTAAAACATCCAGGCCCCAGCACCCTGCAGCACCCTTGCTTATAGATTCTATCATGGTTTCTAAATCCAGCCCTGCTTTATACCCATAAATCAAACTTTCACAAACCCCTATCATCGTCCCGGCAATGGTAATCTGATTGCACATTTTTGTATGTTGTCCGGAACCTGCTGCACCTTGATAAACCATGTTTTTGCCAAACACCTCAAAAACAGGCATTATCATATTAACTGTTTTTTCATCTCCGCCGATCATAATTGATAATGATCCATTAATTGCACCTACTTCGCCACCGGACACAGGCGCATCAATAAAATCCGCCCCTGCCTTTTTTGCTTTTTCATATATTTGTACTGCCAAACTGGGTTTAGTCGTAGTCATATCAATCAAGATGGTATTTTGTTTAATTTCCTCGAAAATACCATTCGCTCCAAAATAAACCTGTTCAACATCTTTAGGATACCCTATTATTGTA
>JASJGP010000149.1:0-3290 GCA_033791485.1 Desulfobacterales bacterium
GGGTAAAAATAGCCCGTTGGTACTGTCCTGATGGAGGTACAACTTTCAGTAAACTGCCGGATTGTCTGTCCTCACGACTACCCGGAACAGTGATTGAAGTGGAAACGGTTATTGATCAAATCGACAGTGCATCAAGCCAAGAGGCTGCAGCAGATAACATTCGGTTGGACATAAGCCTTCCAAGCGTCCTGCGTTGGATGAGGCGGCGACTGTGGCCTATACGTTTAACCTTGATTCTATTGATTGAACTTCTTCCGTCATTGCCGGATGATTGTAAGCCAACTTTTTCAGCTTTTCGATCTGCTCTTGGTATTGAATTTGTTTTACCGCACCTTCGGATGCTTGCCAGTCCATATCTGGATATTTTACCGCCGCCCTTAGGGTTTGGCCCCCGCCCGAAGGCACATCAATCAAAGAAAAGCCGGTTCCAACACAAAACAGGGACTGATCCTCCCTAAAAAACAATGTAAATTGCCTTTATCGATAATTTCAAGGAGGCAATGCCATGAAGATTAAATGCAATGGAATTAAAAACTTGGATTCAAGGTCTAAGCGCGGTTTTCGTGCGTCTATTGAAAAAAATCCAATCGCTTCTTGCCGCATCAGAAAAATCACAGGAAGTTTTGCTTTTATCGAGCACCGTTTTCTACGGGAAGGCTTTTGGGCAAGCCTTGATCACCACCAACTCTTGTTGTATCTGTTTCTGATTATCGTGGCTGATCGTCATGGATTATCCTATTACAACTATGATAAAATTTGCACCCTGCTCAGAATTTGTGTTGATGAATACATCCTTGCCAGAAATGCCTTGATTGATAAGGATCTGATTGCATTTGACGGCAGTCTTTTTCAAGTATTATCTCTTCCGGAAAAAACTGTTCTGTTCTCACCGGAACCACTTCAAAATCAAAAAGATATGGAATTGCATGATCCGGCAACTGTCCATCATCTTGTCATGCAATCCTTTGGAAAAAATCATGACAGAAATTAAAAATAAGATACCAGAAGAGTTCAAGCAATATCTGGATTATTCTAATACTCAATGCTCAGAGCAAATAGTATCCGGTGCAAGGAGAATTTTGTCAAGTTTCGATATGTACCTCCAAAATTCAAAGACCTCTCTTTCTGAGATATCAATCGAACAGGTCGACCACTTTCTGGCGCTTTACAATAAAAACTTTGCTCCCGGAACAAGCAGGACGTATAGATCACACTTTCGCAAATTTTTAAAATACCTTTACCAGAAAGGATATATCAAAAAGGATCTTGCCCCTTTAGTGGTAAGCCCTCCGGAGTTTGCACGATCAAAACCACCGAAATTTTTGCGTCCCAATGAAGTCCAAAAACTGTTCGACAACCTTGATCTTTCTATTGCAAAAGATCTCCGCAATTATGCTGCAATGCACCTAGGGTACTATCTGGGCCTGCGTCCAAGAGAAATCAGCTTGATCACCCTGGATGACATCTCGTTTAAGCAAAAAGAAATTTTCATTCGATCCAGGAAAAATTATTGCCCGGCACAACTTCCGCTTCCAGACGACACCATCAAAGCCATCACAGCTTATATCGTGGGAGGGAGACCAGAAAGTGGGCACAGAATTTTATTTTTACAGCTTATTCCACCTTATAAGCCTGTAAACAAAAATGACCTTTCTTGTTATATCCGGGAATGCATGCATAAGAATAATCTTCGGGCAAGCGCTTATTGGCTGCGTCATTCATATGCACAAAATCTTCTAGAGTCCGGTGCGTCCATTTATGAAATTAAAGAGATGATGGGTCATAAAAGTATTGACTCAAGCCGCAAGTACCTAAGCATCCATATCAATCTTATGAGGGAGGTTATCCTCGATGAAACGCTTTAATAGCTTTTTAAGCCAACAGATGGAAGACTTTATCGAATATCGTGTGCAACTGGGGTATTCAGATAAAATGATGGTTTACAGCCTTCAACTTCTTGATCGGCATGTGGTTAAAAAAAATGCGACCTGGGCATCCTTTGATCCCTTATTTTTTATCCGGTTCAGGGCTGATCTTGATCATGAAAAAAGATCCATAAATATGAGTTTTAGAATGATCAAAATGTTTTTTAACTTTCTAATACGGAAAGGCTTGATCTTTGAAAATCCATTGATAGAAATTGCGGAATTACCAGAAAATCAGATTGTTCCTTTTATATTTTCTCCAGACGAAACAGATCTTTTGCTGAATGCCTTAATCAAGTTGATGCGCACAACAGAAGCATTTTATTTGGCTGATTTTAGTGCCTATATCGCCTTTCTATTGATGGCCCGATGCGGGCTTAGAATCTCAGAGACTCGTAATTTGTTGGAAACCAATTATAGACCTGAAGAAAGGACAATTTATATTGAAAAAACAAAGTTCAAAAAAGATCGATTGATCCCCATACCGAAAGCCGTAGCCTGTGAAATAAATAACCTGTTAAATGTTCGCCGATTGTTCCTGTATGAAGATGACAATCCTTTATTACTGGCTAATAATAATCAAAAAGGTTTTTCATGGATGTCTTTGTATCGGCGGTTTAAACGGGCCATAAAACATATTCATTTTGATCAACCCAGAAAGGTAATTGGTTCCACAAATTTTTGTGCTCCCACACATCATTCCTTGCGTCACTCATTCGCAGTGAATACACTAAAACGAATAAAACTACAGGGTAAATCTCCTCAAAATGCTTTGCCGGTGCTGGCAGCGTACATGGGACACAGCGAATACAAATACACAACCAAATATCTAAAAGTGCTGGATGCAGAACATCGCCGCCAGATGTTTGATTTTTCAATGTCAATGCATGAGGCCGTATGAGATTATCAAGCTGCTTATATCAGTATTTTAATGAATACTTGCCCCGTATAAAAGGAACCAGTATACAAAGCATTAAAACGTACCAGCAAACGTTCTCTTTGTTTTTACATTTTTTGGCCGATCATCATTCAATCAAGATCAAGTCTCTAAAGATAGAACATTTATCAGCTGATGCAGTGTTATCCTTTTTATATCACCTGGAGACTCATAGAAAGAATACGGTCCAAACCCGTAACAACCGGCTGGCAGTAATCAAATCATTGGCAAAAATGATCCGTTTCATGCATCCGGATAAAAAACACATTGCAGAAATAATTTTGAATATCCCGCAGAAAAGGGCTCAAAAAAAGCTGATGGGTTTTTTGTATCCAAAAGAAGTCATGGAGGTTTTTAATGCCGTGGATCTTAAGAAAAAAGAGGGGATGAGGGATTTTACCATCCTACATCTTCTTTATGACTCTGGT
>JASJGP010000150.1:0-3082 GCA_033791485.1 Desulfobacterales bacterium
AATATCACCTGAAACAATCTTTTTTCGTTTTCTGGTTTCTATCTTTCCATTTACTAAAACCCGACCTTCAGCGATTACAAACTTCGCTTCACCTCGAATAGAGACAATGCTGTCGAATTTCAACTTTTCTCATTCTATAAGCTGTTCATCCTCAATGTAATTAGAATACGTATAACGCCTGTAATAATCCGCCAAAATACGACAATAGTGTTCTTCTGACCCCTTCAGTCTAAACAGCTTCAGCCTGGCTACGTGAGTAGTTAATAATTTACTTCAGAGCCAATTTCAAAACGTCCCCTTTAGTCCGATATCTGCGTCAGGCTCAAATTTTAATCCTCGAAATACTCCATGTATTTACCCCAAGGGCATTTACTACGCGGCACCTGCGGTTAAAATTTTCGCCTTCCTTGATCTTGAACAGATAAGCGCAGACTTCGAAATTGAACATTTTGAAACTGCCTCTTCATTTATATTTTTTTTGCTTGGAAAACCTGAAGGAGTTTGATCTGATCGGCTTTTGTTTCTTCGTGGCAAAGAATTCTTGTTTTCTTCGTTGTTTCTCTTTGTCCCATTCCTTTTTTTCTATTTCTGTCATTGGTTTTTCTGTTTGCGGATAAGGGTTTTCTTTAACAATTTCTATCTTCTGGTTTATCAATTTTTCAATGTCTCTGATATAAGCATTTTCTTCAGGTTCGCAAAGGGATATCGCATTACCTTCTTCCCCTGCTCTACCGGATCTACCTATCCTGTGGACGTATGTTTCGGCTATATTCGGTATATCATAATTGATGACATATTTTAGTTTGTCTATGTCAATACCTCTTGCAGCAATATCCGTTGCCACCAACACCCTAATTTCTCCGGCTTTAAATTGCGCCAAAACTCTTTGTCTTTGATTTTGGGCTTTGTCGCCATGTATAGCTGCCGATTTGATCTTTTGTTTTTTCAGGTTACGAGCTATTCTGTCAGCACCATGTTTTGTTCTGGAAAATAACAATACCTGATCGATCTTTTGATCCTGAAGTATATGGCGCAGCAAATCTTTCTTATGTGTTCTATTGGTATAATAAAGATATTGCTGTATAGTTTCAGCAGTTGATGAAACTGGACTTACTTCGACTTTCTTAGGATTTTTCAGAATTGTTTTCGAAAGTTTTACAATATTATTCGGCATTGTCGCTGAAAAAAACAAAGACTGCCGTTTCGCTGGTAATTTGGCGATGATCTTTCGAATATCGTTGATGAAACCCATGTCGAGCATCCGGTCAGCTTCGTCCAGTACGAAGTATTCGACGGCCTTCAATCTGATGAAACCCTGATCTATTAAGTCCAGAAGCCTTCCTGGCGTTGCAACGAGAATATCGACACCTTTGTGAAGGGCATCCGTTTGTGCACCTTGCTTCACACCACCGAAAACGACAGTATTTTTAATTCCTGTGAACTTTCCATAAACCGTAAAACTGGCGCCAATCTGAATCGCCAATTCGCGTGTAGGAGTAATGATGAGTGAATTAATTTTACGCGGACTGTTATTCAACTGACGGTCAAGAAAGAGGTGCTGCAGGATGGGAACTGCAAAAGCCGCAGTTTTACCTGTCCCGGTTTGAGCACTACCTAATACATCATTTCTTTTTAGAATGAGTGGAATAGCTTTTTCTTGTATTGATGTAGGCTCAGTATAATTATTGTCTTTTAGAGCCTTTAAGATAGGCTCAATAATTTCCAGATCTTTAAATCGCATTATTCTCCAATTTTTATTCCTAAATTAAAAGGTTCTTCTCCAATTTAGTTGGAAAAGAGGGCCAAGGATTCCAGACCTGCCCTGTCGCGACGCGGCGATTAATTAGGTAAAGTCTATGTTTCATAGTGGTGATAGTATTTTGACAATAAATTATGGCTGACCGGTCTGGGCCAGGGGTTCAAGCGAAATACATCATAATTACAGAATGTTATACCGCTTTTCATGAATATGTTCCGAAATCTGGAATTGCGGTATATGTGGTTGTAGAAAAAGCGTTTAAATAACGGAACATTTTTTGACAAGCATTATAAAAGCTGTGTTCCATTTCGCAAAAGAGGCGGTCATTGTCACCGACATTTCTGTGTTTTGCAATGTCACCGCACTGGTAGAGCATAGCTCCACATCTTATTATGCCACAGCTTCATGCGCTTTTGTTGCCTGCATATCCTGCACCGGTAAGATGCGACGTTCAATATCAGACCAAATTTTGCGCTTAACTATTCTTAAGTCATGTTCAGACTGGAGATTCAGCCAAAATTGCGCCTCAATTTTAAAATAGCGCTGCAATCTTAATGCGGTATCTGCTGTAATAGCACGTTTTCCATTGACGATTCCACTTATCCTATTGGGTGGAACAACAAGATCTCGTGCAAGTTTATTTATACTAAGACCCATCGGTTCCATAAAGTCTTCCCGCAGAATTTCGCCTGGGGTAATAGGATCGAGTAATTCTTTTGCATTCATCTTTACACCTCAATGATAATCTAAAATTTTAGCGTGATAAGCATTATTGTCATGCCACTTGAAACAAACACGCCATTGCTTGTTAATACTGATAGCATATTGCCCCTTTCGGTCTCCCCCCAATGCATGGAATTTGTTTCCTGGATTTAGCTTTAAGGCATCCAGGCTTGGAGCAGCATGCAAAACCATTAACCGTTTTCTTGCCTGCCGTTCAAAAGATTGGAAACGTCGCACGCGTTTGTCATTGAATAATTTCTCAGTATCTCGGCAGGAAAACGACTTAATCATGAAAAGATGGTATTACGTGACGAGTAATATGTCAAGCGGATTATATTCATGGGGGCATAATGATTAGAAGCTGTTGCACAAAAAGCCAGCAAAGACATTTCGAAATAGCACAAGCTTTCGCCTACTGTTTTGCCGTATAGTTCTTTTTTCGTATATTTTATAACATGTCTACATCATGAATAAAAAAATGTGATTAATGGTGATATTGGTTTTGGAAATTCGTATAAAAATATAAAGAAGTGTTGCGTCTGCGGAAAGTTTTCGGTGCTGAACAGGTCATTGGGGTTGCATCCAAAACCGCCATATAAA
>JASJGP010000151.1:0-6121 GCA_033791485.1 Desulfobacterales bacterium
TGAGACTATCCCACAAAAATTCAGGTAATAAAAACTTTAATATCTTGTCACTGTACGGCATATATTTGTATATAATTTTAAAGCCAGTTCCTTTTATCAAAACATCTTTGAAAAACGCCTGATAAAAGGGTAAATGTCAAGCAGTGTCAAGACCCCAGTCACTTTTAACATTTTCAGGGGGTTACTTTTCTCACCCCCCTACAAATCTTCTCAGGGTAAACGCATTTAGAAAAATACAATCGGAATAAATCAGTTTACAAGGAGGAGCTTAAGGGTTTTTCTCCAGCCCAGGACCAGTTCCAAAGATAGCATTATTTTTCAAAATGCGACCGCCCTTCTTTTTCTCGAACGGCTATGAGTCTAAAAGATTGACACTAGGGTATGCCGGTGTTATATATTTTACATTCTAATTTTGCACTCATTCAGTCCAGAAACCTGATGTATGCTGATTCAAAGCAGAAAACAGAAGTGCGAAAGAAAACCCGGGGCCTAATGTCAGGAGCACAAATAAAATGGCTGATGTTATATCACTTAATAGCAAGTTAGAGCTTGCCAAAGATAAAAAAGCTGAGTTAATAAGAAGGCGAAAGGTCCTGGCTGTTCAAAAGGTTCTTCAGTGCACACAATGTGTTTTCAAGTGTGAAAAATGCGGCAGACAGATCAGCCATAATTACCAGGCTGAAGAAAAGGACAAAAAAAATTTAAAAGTGCCTTATCGTTTATGCGGTAGCTGCACAGAAGAGTATATTGATTATATAAATCAGCATAAAGGTAAAGGAGACCCTGACAGTTACTGGCACAATGAGTCATGGCTCGATCTTTGGAAAAAATGGATAGATTATCAAGGCGCTATTGATCGCTACTTAAAATCAAAAGAGTTTTTGCAGCTTTTGCAGGAACTTAAACAAACCAGGCCTGATTAATAGGAGGAGCTAAATGTTTGGAATAGGAATGCCGGAACTTATAATAATACTTGTTATTATCCTTATTATTTTTGGAGCAGGTAAACTCCCTGAAATAGGCGCCGGCATGGGTAAAGCCATAAGAAATTTCAGGGGTGCGTCAGATGAAGAAGAAAAAAAAGCACCTGAAAAGATTGAAAACGAAAAGAAATCCGAAAATACATAACCACAAAAGCGGCTAAAGCAGGTTTTATTTTCCCCCACGAACGCACCAAGACACGAAAAGACATTTTTGTTTCGTGTCTTCGTGCTTTTTTTAAACTTTTTTCTTATAAACGCCTAAAACGGAATATCATCATCCTGTGGTCCCTGGGCTGAGAGCCCTGGACCTCCGCCATCCGGGGCACCTGCAGACGGGCCGGCTGTAGTAGCGGAATCTCTTCCTCCTAAAAACTGCACATCTGATGCAATAATCTCTGTGGTGTAGCGTTTATTTCCATCCTTGTCTTCCCAGCTTCGAGTCTGAATTCGCCCTTCAATATAAACCTGCCTTCCCTTTGAAAGATATTCGCCGCATATTTCTCCCAGCTTTCGCCAGGCAACGATACGATGCCATTCAGTACGTTCTCTTTTTTCTCCGGAATTTTTATCCTTCCATTCTTCAGATGTTGCAATTGAAAAATTTGCCACAGCCGTGCCGTCCGGAGTATAGCGAATTTCAGGGTCTTGCCCTAGCCTGCCGATTAAAATGACCTTATTTATACCTGACATATTTACCTCCTGTTAGAAAATTTGTTTCCATTTTCCAGATTAAATACATAAAATAACATCAAATGTCAATTCGAGTAATAAGTCTTTTTTTCCTGTTGAAATTTAGACTTGAAAATTATATCTCTTTTAAAAGAATCTGTGTTTGCAAATTCCACAAAATTACTGATCAGGGTTTAAATTGAATAAATCTATCAAAACTCCCAGCAGAGGATATTTTTATGTAATCTTTGCTGCTGTCTTATGGGCAGTATCAGGGTCTTCGGCAAAGTTTTTATTTAACTGCGGAGTTACGCCTTTTCAACTGGTGCAGCTTCGTATAACGATTGCGGCTTTGGGTCTTTTTTTGTGGCTTTTACTGCGCAATCCCTCTTTGCTGAAAATCGACCGCAAGGATATATTTTACTTTGCATTGTTTGGCACTTTCGGGATGGGAGCACTCCAGTTTACATATCTTTTTGCAATCAGCAAAATCAATGTTGCAGCAGCAATTTTGCTTCAATATATGGCACCGCCATTTATTGCCGTCCACGCAGTGGTTTTTGCCCGTGACAAACTGAGCCTTCCGACCATCATGGCTCTATTGGGTACAACATTCGGTTGCTATCTGGTTGTAGGAGCATATAACCTTGATGTTCTTGCAATGAATATTGCCGGAATCGTAAGCGGGATTCTGTCGGCGATCAGTTTTGCCTGGTACTCAATTCACGGCGAGTACGGAATGCGGCGTTATAATCCCTTGACTGTCCTTTTTTATGCCCTGCTATTTGCGGCACTGATGTGGAATATTTTACACCGGCCGCTTGAGGCTTTTTTTCATCCATACAATGTTGTACAATGGGGATGGATTATGTATATAGGGGTTATGGGAACACTCGTACCTTTTGGCCTTTACCTGGAAGGTGTAAACCTGATAAGGGCTACACGTGCAAGTATTACAGCAACACTCGAGCCGATAACCGCAGGTGTGATATCCTTTATATTTTTAAATGAAATCCTGGAACCTTTGCAAATTATGGGTGGGGTGCTGGTAATCGCATCAATTATCATTTTGCAGATAAAACAGGAATACGATGAAAAAGCACCTGCCCTGATCAGGTCGCAAAATATATCGAAAAGCTCTAATGATAAATAATATTAATGTGTTACGATTGAAGAGAGACCTTTGAAAAATGGTAATTTTCGAAGTCTGCGCTTATCTGCAAAGGTCTCGAGGAGTAAAAACTGAACAAATGGCTTTATACAGATATGGTGAAAAAATACCGAAGATAGGAAAAGATTCTTTTGTCAGCGACACAGCTGTTGTTATCGGAGATGTCACAATCGGCAATAATTGTTACATCGGGCACGGTTCAATATTAAGAGGTGATTATGGAAGCATAAAAATCGGAGATGGTTCAGCCATCGAAGAAAATGCCATGCTGCATATCAGACCCGAGGGATTGCTGGAACTGGAAGATAAAGTAACTGTAGGGCATGGGGCGTTAGTGCACGGAAAACTAATAAAAGCGTGCGCTGTTATCGGAATAGGTTCGGTTATCGGATTTGACGTTGTCATCGGGATCTGGAGCATTGTTGCGGAAGGCTGTGTTATTCCAAAAGGCAACCTGATACCTGACGGAAAAATCGTTGCAGGGGTTCCGTATAAAATTATTGGCGACACTTTAGACAGACACAAGGAATTCTGGCTATATGGAAAACAGCTGTATATTAATTTAGCAAGAGAATATCCGGCGAAATTTGAAAGGATAGGGTAGCAATGATCTCTACCGATAAAAAACAGAAAGAACCTGCTGTCAAATTAAAATTAATAGCACTAATCAACTATCTGTCTGATGAAATGCAGATAAAGCTTTTGAGATATCTCGAGAACAAGCTCAATATAAAAGTAGGTAACAATCTAAAGGTTGAAAAGAGGGGAAACAACAGGAGAGCCTGCTTAATTTCCGCAGATTATAATGTCGGAAAGGAAGCTTTCAGCGGTTACATTCTTGACATAAGCGCATTCGGCGTATTTATTGAAACCAATGTAATTTTTCCTGTCGGGCAGAAATTATCAATGAGTTTTTCATTGCCAAACCATCAGAAGCCTTTCAATTTTAAAGGACAAATAGTCTGGAGTGGTTCTCAGGGGATTGGTGCGAAATTTGATTCTTTATCTCCACGTCAGAAAGAGATACTAAAGACCTTTTCGGAGCAATCTGAAGATATATTTGAAATAATCAGTTAGAACACACGTCCTTCCCCGTATGACGGGATCTTCGAGGGGCGTGGCCGGAGATAGTTCGCTTTGCCCGGGTAAATCTTAAAGTATGCATAAAGAGCGAGGTCTTTTTTGAACGTCGAACATCGAACGCTGAACATTGAACATCGAATGATGAAATCGCTTCGCTCTGCCGATTTATAAACTGGTAGAATACCTTATTTAAAATTCGACGTTGGACGTTCGATGTTCAACGTTCATTGCCTTTTAGCTTGACGGCTATGACCTTGATATTGGGTTGTTGAGCAAACCCTAAGAAGACGGTTCTACAGGGTCTTGGGAATCCGGAATTTCGGACGGTTCCTCCCGATCTTTTCTTCTGCGAATGATTACCTTTTTCCATAAGCCACCTTTACTGAAACATTGCCAACCCCAGCGAAGCCATTTCAACAGGGAATGGGCAAGCCACAAAGCCCACAAGAGCATAAGGGTACGGAAAACAAATAGCGGCAGGGACAAAACGTGTGGCTGAGGCATGGTACCGTCAATTCTGTCCTGGGTCCAGTGGAGCCAAAAATCGGATGAACCGTTACCTGCTATCTGCATGCTCGGGATACCAAGAAGACCCTTTTGAATCGATACATAAAGACCGATCAGGGCAGCAACCGTCCAGGCCACAAGAATGATCTGTGTTGCATTAAAAGAAAACCAGCTTTTACTAAACTGATGCTTTTGGCGCAGACCGAGAGCAAGAAGCCAGCCGACAATCATGATAGCGGCCAACGGATGTACCTGGGTCAACCCCATTCCAAGCAATAGCCATTGCCGGGTTTTGATCGGCGTCCATGTAACTTTACCCAAACCAAAGGCTGCCAGGATAATAACCGCAAAGTAGCTCCAGAACAAAACAGCAGGGCCAAGACGGGGTCCGGTTGTCATCAAAATCCATCTATTTCTGGGCATTTGAAAGATCACATCAGCATTTACCGCATCCTTGCCTATATTGACACCGGGCGCTGTTGTCAAAAGGGGAGAATCCGAACTCTGGTACCATTGAAGATCAACTGTCTGGATTCCAGGTTTTAGGGGGATAATAACTTCCTGTTTTTGCTCTTTTATTGGTTGCATTTTCCCCGATATTTTAACCTGCTGGAGCTTTGCTCCTTCCGGCAGAGTTATTTTATGCTGTCCGCCCTCACTGCTTCGAATTTTTAATAAAAGTGCCGCTTTATTAAACCTCTGGCCCGGAGTAAAGGTTAACCTGGTTGAATCAATTGTCACTGTTTGTCCGGGAATAGCTTTTGGCCTGGATATATTTATGGTCACCTGTTCACCGGGCCATGGCTGCCACTGTGGCCGCCATAGACCAGATTGGTCCTGATGAAAGATAATTGGAATTCCGGAGTGTTCACAGTGCCATATGGGGCTGGCATCCAGCACCCAGGTCTCTGCCCATGGGACGGATTTGGGTGCTGTCAGAATAATAGCCTTGCTTTGTTTCAAAGACGAAATCCACTTGACCTCTTTCACCTTTGGTCCCATATGTACAAGGGCTCTCCCCTTATCAACGCGAATCCCGGCTGTTGTGACCGATTCACCTGCAATCAAAGGTACCGAGACAACTACAGGTGTTCCTGTGGGTGTCACACGCGTTACTGTAGTCCTGATCTGCCAGTTAAGACCTAAAGATAAAACCCGTTTAATATGTAGAAAAGGCTCAAGAGTCATTGCAACTTCTGCCTGTTGTTTTGAACTTTTTTCCTCCTGTCGCGTAAGTTTTATACTTTCATCCAGCAAGCCGCTGCTGTCCACTCCCTGAACGTCCCAGCCTTTACTTTTAATAGTTCCCATGTGGGGTTTTAAAGGAAGAAGAACCTGAAAACTGTTTTCAGGGGGTGTCTTTCCAATCAGGGTAATCGTGTGGATTCCTTTTGGAACCAGAATCCAAAGCAAGCCTTCTTTATCCCTTGCCAAGCCTGTGGCGGGAACGGAATCGAGCAGTACCTGTCTGGGCTGCCACGACACTGCTGAGGGGCCGGGCAGAGGAACAGCCGTTTTTACTGCAGCATGAACAGTAAAAAGAATTTGCAGGCTGTCACTTTTTACAACAAGTTCGATTTTCGGACTGTCGGCACATTCCGGCAGGCAGTCCGGTTTTTCCAGGAGCCGCTCCTGAAATTGCTGTAAAAGTTCAGGGGATGGATATAAGGCACCTTTTGTTTCTCCTGCCGACAATCCTGGAAATAGC
>JASJGP010000152.1:0-4922 GCA_033791485.1 Desulfobacterales bacterium
GTTTCTTTAGCGGCCTTGTTAGCCACTTTTTACTTCGAATACTTAATTAGCTTACCACAAAGGTGGTAAGAGTGCCAGTGACAAATTTTATGGCGTCGTAGAAAGTCCCATCTACTTAGCCATCGGTAATACTTTTTACGAGTTCATTAAATTTTGAATTTAAAATTATTAAATGGAAATTTACATAAAAATTGTGTATAAGGTAAAGTACGAGGATTGAAATTTTTTACCTTCCCCCGCTCAAAGTCCGGGATCTTCGACTTGAACTCGAACAGATAAGCGCAGACTTCAAAAATTACCATTTTCCAAAGGACTCACCATAAAAACAAATGACAAATAAAACACCCGATTTTGTTCATCTGCATGTTCATACACAGTACAGCCTTCTGGACGGGGCCATAAGGATTGACGACCTTTTAAACCGTGCGAAAGATTTTAATATGAAATCGGTTGCCATTACAGATCATGGCACCATGTTCGGGGCTATCGATTTTTATGGAAAGGCGAATAAAGCAGGAATCAAACCGATCATAGGATGCGAATGCTATCTTGCGCCAAGAAGTTTTAAAGATAAGACGCCCCAAGATGCCAAAGGGCTTTCCCACCTTATACTTCTGGCGGAAAACCAGGAAGGTTATAAAAATCTGTGCAAGCTGGTATCTGTTGCACAGCTTGAAGGATTCTATTACAAACCCCGCATCGACAGAGAGATTTTAAGAGAATTCAGCACAGGTCTTATTGCCCTTTCAGCGTGTCTTCACGGAGAAATACCCACGCTGATTAGAAGAGACAAAATCGATGAAGCGGATGATTCTGCCCGCATGTATCTGGATATCTTTGGCGAAGGCAATTTTTTCCTTGAAGTTCAAAACAATGGCATCGATATTCAGGAAAAGGTTAACATAGGCTTGTTAGAAATGAGCAAAAGGCTTTCTATCGGCCTTGTTGCCAGTAACGACTGTCATTATCTGAATAAAGAAGACGTTCGTGCCCACGATGTTCTTTTGTGTATCCAGACCGGTAAGACAGTTAATGATTTCGACCGATTAAAATTCAGAACCGATCAACTTTATTTCAAATCCAAAGAAGAGATGCACGGATCTTTTGGGAAATATCCTGGTGCACTTGAAAATACCGTGGATATTGCAAAGAGGTGCAACCTTGAATTTGATTTTGACACCTATCACTTTCCAAAATTTGATTTAAAGGCAAATCGAACTGAAGCTGATGTTTTTGAAGAAAAAGCTCGAGAAGGATTCCAACGTATCATCCGGCGCATAAGGTCAAAAAACCCCGAAGCTGATGAAAAGGTTTATAAAGAGCGTTTTGAATACGAGATTTCAGTTATAAAGAAAATGGGATTTTCAGGATATTTTCTGATTGTGGCAGATTTCATTCAGTATGCCAAAGAAAATAATGTTCCCGTGGGACCCGGCAGGGGATCTGCGGCAGGTAGTCTTGTAGCATACTCTCTTGGGATTACCGACCTGGATCCTCTGGAGTATGGTTTGATTTTTGAACGGTTTTTAAATCCGGCACGACAAAGCATGCCTGATATTGATGTGGATTTCTGCATAAACGGTAGAGAAGAAATCTTTAAATACGTGGTGGAGAAATACGGCGGCGGTGATTATGTTGCTCAGATTATTACTTTTGGAAAGCTTAAACCCCGGGCTGTCATTCGTGATGTGGGGCGTGCTCTTGATATCCCGCTTAGGGAAGTAGATGTAATTGCAAAAATGGTTCCGGATGTGTTGAACATAAGCCTTGATAGCGCGTTAAAACAGGAACCGAAACTCGCTAAAATGGTAAAGGAAAAACCTGAAGTTGCTGATCTTATAAGTATCTGTCGCGTTCTTGAAGGCCTGCCGCGTCATGCATCGACCCATGCTGCAGGGGTTGTTATTGCAGACAAACCGCTGGTTGAATATCTGCCCCTTTACAAAGGCAAAAAGGGTGAGGTGGTAACCCAGTTCGATATGAAAGCCGTTGAAAAGATCGGTCTTGTCAAGTTTGATTTTCTGGGTCTTCGCAACCTGACTGTGATTGCTGATACACTATCAATTATTGCAAGGCAGGGGAAGGAGCCGCCGGACGTAGAGAACCTCGATCTAAGCGACCAGGATACCTACCGTCTCCTGGCATCCGGTGACACAACCGGTGTTTTCCAGCTCGAAAGTTCAGGCATGAAAGATCTTCTTGTCAGGTTAAAACCGGAATTTTTTGATGACATCATCGCTCTGGTTGCGCTGTATAGGCCAGGTCCCATGGAAAGCGGAATGATTGACGACTACGTGGCAAGGAAACACGGCAGAAAGAAAGTGGAATACCTTGTTAAAGAGCTTGAGCCTATTCTAAAAGAAACATACGGCGTGATTGTTTACCAGGAGCAGGTCATGAAGATTGCCGGAGTTCTGGCAAATTATGAAATGGCCGAAGCCGATGATCTCAGAAAGGCCATGGGAAAGAAAAAACAGTCGATTATGGCCAAACACAGGGCCCGTTTCATGGGGGGCACACTGGAAAACAGTATTCCATCGGCCAAGGCAAAAAAGATATTCGATTTGATCGAAAAATTCGGCGGGTATGGATTTAACAAGTCCCACAGTGCTGCTTATGCACTTATTGCCTATCAGACTGCTTATCTGAAAACCCACTTTCCCGTAGAGTTCATCGCTTCTCTCCTGACAAGTGAAATGCATTCAACAAACGGGGTTGTAAAATATATTGCAGAATGCCGTAGCCACGATATAGAGATACTTCCTCCGGATATAAATGAAAGCGATAAGGAATTCGTTGTAACAGGCACAAAAATCAGGTTTGGGCTCGTTGCCGTAAAAAACGTGGGGGAAGGCGCAATTGAAGCGATTATTGAAGCAAGAAGCCAGAATAAGTTTTCTTCCCTGTTTGAATTTTGTGAATATGTCGATTTGAGAAGAGTCAATAAAAGGGTTGTAGAAAGTCTCATAAAATGCGGTGCATTCGATTCTACCGGTGCAAAGCGTTCCCAGATGCTGGCTTCCATGGAAGATGCACTCGATTACGGACAAAGAGTTCAAAAGGAAAGAAATGATCCCCAGATGAGTCTGTTTGATTTGGGGGAAAATAAACAGTTAATAAATATGCCGGTTTTACCCCCTATCGAAGAATTCGATGAGCGCAAGCGGCTTGCATTTGAAAAGGAATCGCTGGGCTTTTTTATCAGCGGGCACCCCTTAAACAGGTATGAGGAGCTCCTTGGCAAATTTACCAATACCAATGCAGTTTTAATAAATGAGATTAAAGACGGCGGGGTTGTGAGGATAGGTGGGATTATTTCTAATGCAAAGGTGATTAAGACGAAAAAAGGGGAACTGATGGCCTTTGTTATGATAGAGGATATGCACGGTTTTGTTGAAGCTGTCGTTTTTTCTTCAGTCTATACGTTAGCGAGCGATCAGCTTTTCGAAGATAATCCCGTCATAATTGAAGGGAGAATACAAAAAGATGAAAAGAGTGTAAAAATTATCGCTGAAACAATCATACCGATTGATAAGGCCGAGGATACATGGACTGCAAGTATTCAGTTTAGTCTTGAAATGTCACGGACGGACAGGAAACTACTTTCAGATCTTAAGGATATTCTGAAAAAGCACCCTGGATCGAGCAGGGCATATATTCTTATGAGAGATGATGAAAATGTAGAAACAGTAATTGAGATTCCTGATACGCTGAAAATAAAAGCAGGGCTACCATTAACCCGCGACGTTACTGGCTTACTTGGATATAATGCAATTGAGACCACTTGCAGGAAAGCTTCTTCGTCAATTAAATCTGATAATTTCAAAGGAAACCAGAGAAATGGGAAATTTAGACATGCATGATCTGAAAAATGCAGTTTATCCTGTCCTGCTTGCCGGGGGGGTAGGATCACGGCTGTGGCCATTGTCAAGAGAGCTTTCGCCTAAACAGGTTATTAAGTTTTTTGGTGAAGATTCTCTTTTACAAAGCACCATAAAACGGATAATTCCGGTTCTAAATAAGGAAAACGTGAGAATTGTATGTGGAGATAAGCATTTTAAGGAGACGGCAAGGCAGATGGAAGAAACGGGAATTTTACCTGCCGGTAAAATTATCTGCGAACCCTGCGGCCGGAATACGGCTCCTGCAATATTACTTGCGGTGCTGAATATCCTGAAACATGAAAAGGATGCGGTTTTATGCGTTTTTCCTGCAGATCATGTTGTTCGCGACAATAGTGGTTTTCAAGATAAACTTAAATCAGCAATAAAACTTGCAAATGAGGGTTTTGTGGTGACTTTCGGCATAAAGCCTCATTACCCGGAAACAGGTTATGGATATATTGAAGGGGAAAAAGAGTTGCCCGACGGAGCATTGTCCATAAAAAGATTTGTGGAAAAGCCGGATGTAAAGACAGCAAAAGAATATTTAAAAGCCGGCAACTTTTTCTGGAACAGCGGAATGTTTGCTTTCAAAGCATCTGTCATTGTGGATGAATTTAAAGCCTTTGAGTCGGAACTTTTTAAAAGAATGAGTCATTCGGTTGTGGCAAAAGAGACGGTGGCAAAGGCGGATTATGAAAAGCTGCCCAATATATCTATTGACTATGCAATAATGGAAAGGACGGACAGGGGAGCTGTTTTGCCTTCGGATTTCGGGTGGAGCGATATCGGATCATGGAAATCTCTTTATGACTTTTTTCCAAAGGATGATAAAGGCAATGTGATTAAGGGAGATGTTATTGCAAAAAAGACCCGAAACTGTTTAATCATTGGAAGCAAGAGGCTTATTGCAGCGAACTGTCTTGAAAACATGGTCGTTGTTGATACATCCGATTCAGTATTTATTTCAGATATGGAGAATAGTAGGGATGTAAAAGCGATTGTTACAGAGCTTAAGGAAAAAAAGCGAAAGGAATATTG
>JASJGP010000153.1:0-3126 GCA_033791485.1 Desulfobacterales bacterium
TGATATTGGTTGTTCCATCAACATTATCTCCGGAAAAAGTATTGACGACTCGACTTTCCCGTTGAAGCCGGTCAAAGAGAGGCGTTCCCGGAGGGGCCTGGAGCATTCCAACCATTGCGGTTACGATTCCGCTCTTCTGAATGAAATCGATCTGGCGCTGGAAAATAGAAGGCGTATCGCAGTCAAAGCCCACAATAAACCCGCCCATCACCTGTAACCCTGAACGGTGGATAATCTTGACACTTTCAAGGAGATCCCGGTTTTTGTTCTGGGTTTTATGACATTCGGTAAGGCTGACCTCATCGGGCGACTCGATGCCGATAAAAACGGAATCGAACCCGGCCGTTACCATCAGGTCCAGGAGTTCAGGGTCATCGGCCAGATTGATGGAGGCTTCCGTGAAAAAAACGCATCCCTTTTTATCTTGGCGCCATTCAATCAGGGCGGGAAGCAAATGTGTTTTAAGGTAACTCTTATTTCCAATAAAATTGTCGTCAACAAAAAAAACACTACCGCGCCAGCCGCCAGCATAAATACGGTCCAGTTCCGAGATGATTTGCTGCGGTGTTTTTAAGCGCGACCGGTGACCGAATAACGTCGTCACATTGCAAAATTCACAGTTGAACGGGCATCCTCTGGAAAACTGAATGTTCATGGAGGCATATCGTTTCATATTTACAAGACCCCACGAGGGGATCGGGGTGTCGCCAAGATCGCAGAAACACGAAGCCCTGTATACCTTTTGCGGGTGTCCGTTTTGCAAGTCCGACAAAAAGGCCGGCAGTGTAAGTTCGGCTTCGTCGAGCACGAGATGATCCACCTGCTTGAATTCATCGGGTTCCGAAGTAAAAAGCGGCCCTCCGGCAACAACTTTTAAATTCGAAGCGTTACAACGGGCAATGATTTGACTGGCCGATTTTCGCTGAACTGCCATGCCGCCGATAAAGGCCATGTCCGCCCATTCAAGGTCCTTATCCGTAAGGCTATCTACATTTACGTCCACAAGGCGCTTGGGCCATTCCTCTGGTAAGAGGGTCGCGACGGTCAGCAGGCCAAGCGGCGGGAACGCTGCTTTCTTTCCGATAAAACTTAAGGCGTAAGTAAAAGACCAGAAAGTCTCTGGAAATTTAGGGTAAATAAGGAGAATATTCATATTATGAGACTCCTTTCTGGGGGCTATCACATGCCGCAATGGCAACCCAACCGAATCGATCCAAATAATCTCTATTGGGTTGTTTTGCGCCTAATGGCATCAATGGCCTCCTTTCCTTCCGAATGGGAGATCGTGTGGATTTCAATTTGCGGCGGTTCGAACAAAAGGCTCTTTGTTCCAAGCAAAACGCTGAATCTGTCTGACTTTATGTGATCGTCCAGATTTTGGCGGGATTCCCACTCCTCGATCAAACTGAATACGTTCTTGTCTTCGATACCCCGGAAAATCTGACAGCTCTGACAACCCCTCTCATTTTCCGTTGGATCAATCATCGAGAGAAGTGTTTGCATAACCTCTGCTCAACGATTACCACATTCGAATAGGACACAGACGACGATGAATATATTGCATATCGCAAGCGCTTTTGAACGAAGTTAAAGTATGGTCCAACACAGAAAAAAAAACAAGCCTCAATCGTGGCTAATGAATTTACAGATTAGCCAGGACATATACACACCTTTTTTAGCCCTAATTTATTGTGGACTACGTGCCTTAGTCAAATCCGGTCAACAATCTGATTCTATTGCATATTTGTTCTGGCAACCTTAAATTTGTCTGCCCCATTTTCGTAAAATACTCTTAAATTTTCTAACAGCTTTTGAATTGATATTTGTATAAACAGCGAAACTCAAGAAAATTCGAATTTTACCAGACAACCATACTATTGATTCCTACCATTTTTATTCTAAATTGAGCATTGCGTATGACAACCTAACACTTTAGTTTTGATAGATAGCGAACAATTCCTAACTGGCTAACATTATTAATTTATGATAGATTTCTTCTACAAACTTTAATTGAATTGCAAAGTTATCCAAAAAAAAACGATGGAGTCAAGAAGTGGCACGCCGCAGGCGGAAAAAACAAAATAGCCTTATTTTTCGAAAGCTGGTTAAAAGCTGCATCACGCTGACGATTTTACTCGTATTTTTAACCCTGGTTCAGGTTGTCATTTTGAACTATTTTGCCCCACCTTTTACGGTAAGAATGGCTTGGAATTACATCAACCAACTAATCAAATCGGAGCGTCACAATCCCCCTATGTATATATGGCGACCGTTGGATAAAATATCACCGCACTTACAAAGAGCTGTCTTGGCCAGCGAGGATCAGAGATATCTGGATCACCACGGATTTGATATGGTTGAAATCCGTCAAGCCTTGAAAGAATTTTTCTTGGAGCAAAAATGCAGGGGAGCCAGCACCATTTCTATGCAAGCAGCAAGAACCATTTACCTGTTACCAAATCGCGGGATCATACGAAAAACTTTGGAAGCTTATTACACATTGCTAATCGAGCTGATATGGAATAAGAGGCGAATACTAGAAATCTACCTAAATACAGTTGATTGGGGATCGGAAGTCATGGGGGCAGAGGCCGCAGCCATGAGATACTTTCAAAAACATTCAGACCAATTAACACCCCAACAGGCAGCTCTTTTAGCAGCCATTCTACCAAATCCACATCGCCTCTCTCCCGTCAAATCCGATACCTATGTAAAAATGAGAGCTAAGCGCATCTTGGCCGAAATGCATCGTATGCCACTCTTGTGAACGATTATCTCCTTTAGCTGCCACTTTCTCTCGTATCTTCCCTTCTGCAAGGGGCAGCTAATCATTGAGATCTCTATCATGATTAAAGAAATGGTTTGGAATAAGTATTTGCAAGAGGAAGGATTGGGTAAATATCCGGAGATTATGAAATTATTCGATTCTGATTCCGAAGCGATTAAGTTAGTTAAACAGGCCTTGTTAAATGATCGGATATTAAGACCGGTGTTTATGCAGGTATTGCCTGAAGAGAAAACAGGAAAGATGGAAATTTGCAACAAAAAGCTAGCTGAGGAAAAAATAAAAGGGGATAAGATTCTTGCCGATTATATCATGGAAAACAAAGGAATTTTTCTCTGTGG
>JASJGP010000154.1:0-4659 GCA_033791485.1 Desulfobacterales bacterium
AAGCTTTTTATCTTCTTTAACTTTAAAGATGAAGCCTTCCGGAGTCAGAGCTTTATTTTTTATAAAGCCAACTCTATCAATTGCAGGATACCGGTATGTTTTTGATACAGGTTTTGCTTCAGGAATTTCCTGTGTCGCTATTTCCGGAACTTCTTCCGGCTCAACTTCTATTGGTGGCGCTTTGGTTTCAATGGGTTTTTCTTCTATTACCGGTTTAGTTTCTTTTTCAATATCCGTTCGACGGAAAAGGCGTATGCGCTGGCCTGGATAAATCAGGTGAGGATTGGCTATTTGAGAGTTATTACTCCACAAATCAGGCCAGAGATAGGGCGTGTCGGAAAATTTCTGTGAAAGATCCCACAGGGTGTCTCCCTTTTTAACTGTATAATAAAAGCCGGTTTCAGTCTCAACAACCTCTTCCTCAATGTTTGTACTTGAAACGGCTTCTGATGCCGTTTCTTTCTCCTCAGCACTGGCAGACAGAGGGAAAGCAAGAAGAGCTAAAAAAAATATGGATACAAAGAAAACTATTTCGATTTTTTTTGTGCGGTCCATTATACGTTCCATGGGGGATTCTCCGAATCTTATTGTTATCTGTTAAACTTCTTATTTCCGTGGTCAACTTTTGTAAATCTTTAATAATATTAGCCTGCTTGGCATAGATTTGTCAAGCTTTTCAATTTTACAAACAAAAAAAAGCCTTCATGCAAAAAACATGAAGGCTTTTTAAGATCTCTATTAATAGCTCAAGGCAAAATTACATCATTCCGCCCATTCCGCCCATTCCGCCCATTCCGCCGCCCATTCCCGGAGCTCCTCCCGGCATGGCATCCTGTTTATCTTCAGGCTTGTCGGCAATCATGGCTTCTGTTGTCAGCATTAAAGAAGCAACGCTTCCAGCATTTTGCAGCGCATAACGGACCACCTTGGTGGGATCCATAACGCCTGCTTTAATCAGGTCTTCATAGCTGTCTGTATCAGCATTATAACCAAAGGAGCCTTCACCGTTTTTAACCTTGTCGATCACAACGGAGCCTTCAACACCGGCATTATTTGCAATCTGACGAAGAGGCTCTTCAATGGCGCGCATAACCACTCTTACACCCAGCTTCTGGTCGGCTTTGATTTTAATCTTGCCCAGGGCGTCAAGGCAGCGAACCAGTGCCACACCGCCGCCAGGTACAATACCCTCTTCAACAGCAGCCCGGGTTGCATTCAAGGCATCTTCCACGCGGGCTTTTTTCTCTTTCATTTCGGTTTCGGTTGCAGCACCCACATTAATAACCGCTACACCGCCGATAAGTTTGGCCAGCCGTTCCTGGAGTTTTTCTTTGTCATAATCAGATGAAGTTTCATCAATCTGGGCTCGGATCTGTTTTACCCTGCCCTCTAAATCACCGCGTACACCTCCGCCGTCAACAATAGTGGTGTTGTCCTTATCTATGGTAATACGCTTTGCCTTACCAAGATCTGCAACAGTAAGATTTTCCAGCTTAATTCCAAGATCTTCGGATACAACCTGGCCGCCGGTTAAAATTGCAATATCTTCCAACATGGCTTTTCTTCTGTCGCCAAAACCCGGAGCTTTAACAGCAGCGACATTCAGTGTTCCCCGCAGTTTGTTTACCACAAGTGTTGCAAGGGCTTCACCTTCTACGTCTTCAGCAATGATCATAAGGGGCTTTCCCATCTTTGCAACCTGCTCAAGTACAGGAAGAAGATCTTTCATGTTGCTTATTTTTTTTTCGTTGATGAGAATAAGAGGATCTTCCAGAGAGACCACCATTTTTTCCGGATCAGTAACAAAATAGGGAGAAAGGTAACCGCGATCAAACTGCATACCTTCTACAACTTCCAGGGTGGTTTCCATTGACTTGGCTTCTTCAACTGTAATGACACCTTCTTTGCCGACCTTGTTCATGGCTTCTGCAATAATGTTTCCTATGGTTTCGTCATTATTTGCAGAGATGGTGCCTACCTGGGCTATTTCCCGCTGGTCTTTGGTCGGTTTGCTGATACTGTGGAGTTCTTTAACAGCAACCTCTATAGCCTTGTCAATACCGCGTTTTATAGCCATTGGGTTGTTGCCGGCTGCAACAAGCTTCTGTCCTTCTTCATAAATAGCTCTGGCCAGAACAGTAGCAGTGGTTGTACCGTCTCCTGCCATATCACTCGTTTTACTGGCAACCTCTTTAACCATCTGGGCGCCCATATTTTCAAATTTATCTTCCAGTTCTATTTCCTTGGCCACGGTTACGCCGTCTTTAGTCACTGTTGGAGATCCCCATGATTTGTCAAGAACAACGTTTCTTCCTTTGGGGCCCAGAGTAACGACAACAGCGTCAGCAAGAGTTTTAATCCCGTTTAGCATGGCTTCACGGGCTTTCATATCGTATTTAATTATTTTAGACATCTTGATTTCTCCTTCAATTTATATGGTTTTTATTCGATTATACCGAGAATGTCGTCTTCACGCATGATTAGATATTCGTCGCCCTCAATCTTTACTTCAGTGCCGGAATACTTTCCGAATAGAATTCGATCGCCCTTTTTAATTTCAAGAGGAATTCTCTTGCCATCATCTCCGATCTTTCCATTGCCAACAGAAACAACTTTGCCTTCAGCCGGTTTTTCCTTGGCTGTGTCTGGGATGATGATCCCACCCTTAGTGGTTGTTTCTTCTTCCATACGGTGTACTAAAATTCGATCCTGTAGTGGTCTAAGTTTCATTGTTCAAATTCTCCTTTTCTTTAAACGTATCTTTATTTAATGTTGGTAGTCTCGTAAAAAGTAAAAAAACAACTTTTTGCGAATTCATCAATGCTAACACCTAAATTAGCGAAATGTTTTCACATTGCAAATAATAATAATCATGCATTTATGTTTGTAAAGAGTTGGAAAAAAATATTTTACGGGTTTCGGGTTCGAGTTAGGTGTTGCCCCGCTTTAAGTACGATGGGCCTTATGGTTTGTCCGGTTATAGTGGAATTAAATCTAAAGTAAGGTAAAATATCTTTTTTGAGCCCACCAGCTAAGAGCTTGCCGGTTAATCGGCGGTTTTTTCAGGTTTGCTTTTGTCTGTGGTTGGTGTTGCGCTGTCAACGGAAGGCGTTTCCTCTTTCTTTTTGGCCGGAGCGGATGAGCTCTGGGGTTTGTTTGCATAGTCCGTTACATACCACCCGGTTCCTTTAAGATGAAAACTGTTTTGAGAAATGAGTTTATGAAGTTTTCCTGAGCATTGTTTGCATTTTGTTAAAGGTTTGTCGGAAAATTTTTGAATTGCTTCTTCTATTTTACCGCATTTGGTACATTCATATTCATAGATAGGCATTGTGTTAAAATCTCCGTAATAATTTAGACACTTTATTCATAGAGCTAAATTAAGATAGTTAATGAATTCTGGTTGTCAAGTAATAAGCACCTGAACATTTTCAAAATAAATACGAAAATGGAGCTTTTTCATAGCAGCGAATATTGATAATCGCCTCTGGATCCATGTATTCTGTTGCAGGCTTCGTGTCAGGTGTCTCGCAGCCCTTCCAATGGGGTATGCCAGTTGCTGTAGAACTCAAATACTTTAGGGAGGCCTGCAATCTTAACAGGTTTTAAAATCTCGTGAGTATTGTTATGCACTCTTGCTTCTTCCTTCATTTTTTCATCGGGTGAAGCATCAAAATTTTGAAGAAATTTGGTGAATCTGACAATATGAATGAGTTCGTGGATTATGATATAAAGTGTAAAAGGAAAAAGTTCCAAACCGGCAGATTTGTTCAGAGTTTCGCAGATTGAATGGTCCTGCAGACATATCTTATAAAAATCGTATGTAGAAGAACCCAGGGAGCTGTTTTTATGTTGGCCTACATAACGGATGATCTGTGCAAAAGGACCGTTTACAATTTCATCAGAAGTAAGATTAGCCAGTGTCTTTATATCATATCTTCGTCGAAGCCACTGACTTGCAGACATTTTATAAAAATTGCTAACAAGCTCTTCAGCCATTTCAACAGAGCTGTTTACAATTTTAATCTGATTAGAAGTGAATTGTTTTAGTTTGTCCATATTGTGTAAAGTGAATAAATTACGAAATTATTCCAATATAATGTTAACAGACTCATCAGTTTCCTTTAAAGTCGGAGTTTGTTCATAAGATTCTACCTGGTCGGGAATTGTTTTATCACTTTCTTTCGGAAGAGTTCCTGTGTCAACGGTTTCATCAGGAGGCGGAGCTGTTTGCTTATCACTTTCCAAAGAAGTATCCGGTTTCTTTTTTTCTTTAAGGGGAGTAACTGCAGATTTTTTCTCAAGGGCACTTGCAGCTTCGGGTTTCTGTGTTTTGGGAGGTGAAACAGCAGTGATTTTTTTCTTGTCAGGCAAGGATACTGATTTCTTCTTTTTCGGAGCTGGAAGTGTTTTGAATTTTATTCCAACAGGGAAGTCCTTTTCTAGCATCAAATCTCCTGTTGTGGAATATATATAGACTGTAGCGATATTAAATTGGCCAGGGCCGGTTTGATCATTAGCTCTGAATTTCATTGTTTTTAAATTGAAGATTGAAAAATTGCGCCCTTTTTTGCCTGAAGGTTTTCCTGAAACCAGCGGAATACGTGGAAGAATAAGCCATTTTTTCTGATCGTGGTCTCCTTTGTTTTTTAATATCAC
>JASJGP010000155.1:0-2901 GCA_033791485.1 Desulfobacterales bacterium
CCGTTGTATCCGGGTACCGGAGATGGGCAATCTGGAACGGCTCCATGCTGCCGATAAAACCCAGCGGTTTTCATCCAATTCCCATGAGGGTCCTGTCATCGGGGTGATTGAAAAGGGTCAGCTGGGTGATCAGGCTGGCAATACCGAATGTTTTACCCGGGCCGCGGTCAGCTTGGGATCATCCTGGCGGAGTGATTTTTGAATCCAGAGAAAGGGAGGATGTCAAAATCTCGGGCCATAAGTTGCTGTAGATAATCTATTATCCATCTCTTTTTGAACGAGCTCAGCTAAAAAATTGGAAAATGGTCCTATATTTTTCCTCACGCTTGCTTCTTCAAGGGTCTCCATATAATTATTATGGGCTTCAAGTGGGATTACAGTCCACGGGTAACCGCCACTGGCTAACATGGTATTCATCAGAAACCTTCCCATTCGACCATTCCCGTCAGGATAAGGGTGGATATATACAAAGAAAAAATGGCCTAACACAGCCCTTACAGCAGGCACTTCCTCATCTTTTAAAAGCGAGAAGAATGCAGGCATAAGATCTCGAACTGCTTCATAACGAGGCGGTATGTGCGTTGATTTATTAATATAAACTGGGTGGTTGCGGTAACCGGCAAGATCGGTTGTTGCTATAATACCTGCACTTACACTTGGAGCAAATAACGCTCTATACCATGTAGCATGGTCATTATGTGCCACATCACCTGGGGGCTTATTATTTAATACTTTCCCCAAGCTTTCCTTTACTGTTTGGAAAGCTTGCCAGTAACCACGAGCCGCCAGGGCATTTGCGTATTCTTGATCTTTGGGGTTGATTTCCGGATCCCAATCACCTGAACGGACTTTTTCAATAAGATCATCACTCACACGATATCCTTCAATAGAAAGTGAATGATAGGCATCTGTCACATATATTTCATCGACATCTTTAAGGTATTCATCGATATCTTGAGGTAATAAGGGGGGGGACGGAAAGTTTTCCAGGACAACGTCTCGCATTTCTGCCCAGCTCATCTGAATCCGGTTTGCATATGGAGATAGTTCACGATCACTAAAAAGAATGGGTGCGTTTTTTTCAAAGGGATCGCTTTCTGTCGAGTTATATCCGGCTGTATTCATTGTCTCAATGATATTTTCAGCAATGGTATCTTTCCCCATATTTCGGAAAGCTCCGGCAAGCCTGCCGGCTATTGTGCTGTGTCCACCCTCAAGAAGCTTGTGTAGGATCTCGGAAGCATCAGGGATCATGGATAGCGCAGCACGGGCATCTGCGGCATTATTTAAATAAAAGCCAGGGGAACATGAGATTAGGGCCGCAGGCAAGGTCATGATCTGTAAATGTTCTTTGCTTTCCAAATTGTTCTTGCCTGGTAAATTCAACCGAACATCCATTAAAGAAGTTCCATATAGAAGAGCAGTTGGTTTATTGCCTCCTTTTGGGGTCCGGATAAGAAGTTGTGAAGGGATATTCCAGTTTCCGCTATGAATGCGTAACGACTGTTCCGGACAAAGGCACCATTGGTCACCGAATCTTGAGTTTAGATAATTAGCACAAAAACCCCAAAACGAGTCATACCAAGCCGTGCTCTCACCGGCTGGTTCCTCTGGCCGTGCTGGAATATACCACCCTTTCATCACCTCTTTGATAAAACCATTCTTAAGGAGGCGTTCCCGGTGTGTGCGTGTCATATTTTTTGTATGAATTGCAACAATCCCTTTATCCTGAAGTCCCTTTAGAACGGCGAGAGATTGTGCAAGTTTGTCTTGTGGCGTTGGCATTGTTGTAACCTATATAGTTAAATGTATGACTATTTGTATTTTTAGGTTATTATGCTTTATCGTTTTTAGGTTATCGTGTCAAATGATTTTTAGATTATCATGCTTAATTTGTTCTCCCCAACACTTTAAGGAGACATCTTTATTTAGGACTTGTATGCCCACTGGATTTTGAATATAAATATAACCAGAAAATATACGAAAATGCAGTATGACTTTGTGCCTACAAAAAGCAAGAAAGATTAGAATAAGGAAAGTAAAAATTATGGCGCAGAAAAAGACAGCTTGGGTTCTGTATTATTCCAACTCCGGTAATACCAAAAAACTGGCGGATCTGGCGGAAGAAACGTTAAAAAATTGCGGCTGGGGGGTGGAAACAGCCTCCTTAATGGATTTTGATCCGGTTGAAATGAAAAAGCCCGGGTTGGTGCTTCTGGGGATCCCTGTCCATTTTTGGGCGGTTCCGGACATGGCTCAGAAAGGGATCGCCAGGCTTCCTAATTTATCAGGGGCAGCAGGCTTTGTTTTTTGCACCTTTGGAAACGTGTTTTCCAGCCAGGTCCCTTATGTGCTGGCCCGGGAATTGGAAAAACGGGATGCAACGGTTCTGGGTGGCGCTGCCTTGGTGGGACCCCACAATTTTATGGACGGAAAAGGTAACTGTCTGGGTGAAGTGTACCAAGAATTTGGCAAGGGCCAGCCCGATGATGCCATGCTTGCCAAGTTTGTCGGAGCCGTCAAAATTATTGCAGAAAAAGCTGGAAAAGAAGCGCTTTCCGGCTTTGATATAAAACGCCTCAAGTCCCCCAACCCGGTCCTGACTTTTTTGGACCGGTTCCTTCCTGTAACGCTGGAACTCAAATCTCTGGCCCCTGTGCATTTCGATGTCTCCAAATGCTTGGACTGCGATTTATGCCTCAAAAACTGCGACACAAAATCCATCACCAAAGAACTTGATGGGGTCAAAACAATCAATCAGAAGACCTGCAAACGCTGCTATACATGCGCCCGGGAATGTCCGGCTGGAGCCGTAACCGTCAACTGGGCCAGGAACGAAAAAATTTTGCACCTTTGGAAACGTGTTTTCCAGCCAGGTCCCTTATGTGCTGGCCCGGGAAT
>JASJGP010000156.1:0-15540 GCA_033791485.1 Desulfobacterales bacterium
ACCAGGCGGTCAAGGCTTGCAAATATTACAGGCGGACTATCCGCTCCGGCAATTCAACCTGTTGCATTGCGCATGGTATGGCAGGTGGCTCAAAGCGTAAAAATTCCTGTGATTGGAGTGGGTGGAATAGTGTGTGCCGAAGATGCGCTTGAGTTTTTGATAGCAGGCGCTGCCGCCGTACAAGTCGGCACAGCTAATTTTGTAAATCCACATGCGACAATTGATATAATAGAAGGCATAGAGGAATTTCTCATAGAAAAGAAAATTTCTTCTATCAGGGATATTATTGGGACACTTGAAATATAAGGGTTCCAGGATTCAAGGAGTCAAGGGTTCGAGTGAAATGCTTAAAAATTGAATAAAACCAATCACGAAAGTACGAAACTTTAATTTTATCTTTTTGGTGTTTTCGTTCTTTCGTGATAACAAAAACTTTATTTTTCAGGCTTGTCCTGGTTAGGAGAATTAAATGAAAAAGATTATTTTTATGTTGGTTGCGTCAATGTTTTTGATTGCTACGCCTGTGTTGGCAGGAGAGCTTGAAGTCGGAACGAAGGCTTCTGACTGGTCGTTTAAGGATAGCGATAAGAAAGACTTCACCATGGAGTCATGGGCAGGAAAGGTCCTTATGATAAACTATGTAGATCCCGATGAGTCGGATTTAAACGAGCATTTCAATGATGCCATGAAAAAGGCAAAAGACGACGGGCGGCTGAATAGCGCAAATTACAAGGGAATGGGGATTGCAGATTGTGCTGCAACCTGGAAGCCCAATTTTGCCATCCGGGCAATTGCCGGGAAAAAGGCAAAAAAGTTCAAGACCGTTATACTTTTCGATTACAAAGCCACGTTACGAACTGCATGGGGCCTGAAAAAGGATACCTCCAATATAATCATACTCGATAAAAACAGGGTATGCCAGGCTATCGTGCGTGGAAGGGTTCCGGATGAGCAGGTTGCAACTTTGGTACAACTTGCAGTAGATTTGCAAAGTAAGTAAAGAGAATTCGAGTATAAATGAAATTTATTCCGGCAAAGAACCGGAGTCCAGCGGATAGTCGCAAAATATGATTTGACCAGGTTTATTGAAAACTTACCACCTGAATTTTGCACGAGTCAGAGGCTTTCATATGCAAGGCATCTAAGGGCAAAGTGATAGCGAACTATTGAAAGCCCTTAGTAACACACCCGATGGAACCCTTCGGCTTGCCGAAGGGTGAAAATTGATGAGATAAAAAAGTTTATCATCAATTTTAATGCAAGATTCAGGTACCGCTTGTCCACCTTACAGCACTATCACCACAGGGTTGGCTTTCAGATATTCCAGCCTGTTCAATCCGTTGACATATGCCTTGGCACTGGCGATGATAATGTCAGGATCTGCCCCCTTGCCGAGTGCTACAAGACCGTTTTCTCTTAAACGTACGGTTACTTCGCCCTGTGCATCCGTACCGCCGGTCAGGGCGCTTACGGAAAATCTTAAAAGTTCTGATTCCGTATCGGTTAATTTGGCAATCGCATTAAAAGCACTGTCAATAGGACCGTTTCCGTAATCTGCACCCTGCACCGACCTCCCGTTTATTTCGAGCTTTACGCTGGCCATGGGAAGAACGGTTGTTCCGCTGGTCACATTGAGGTATTCAAGACGGAATATGTCTTTGGTGCGAAGGATTCCCTCTGTAACGATTACTTCCAGGTCTTCATCAACAACATGCTTTTTCTTGTCAGCCAGCTCCTTAAATTTATTAAAGACAAGCTTTAATTCTTCGTCGGATAGATCATACCCTATCTCTTTTAAACGAGAGCGTAAGGCATGCCTCCCGGAATGTTTTCCAAGTACAAGCGTGTTTTTGTTAAGGCCGATTGTTTCCGGCTTCATGATTTCATAGGTCATGGGATTTTTCAAAACACCATCCTGGTGAATTCCTGCTTCGTGCGCAAAAGCGTTTGCACCCACTATTGCTTTATTGGGCTGAACAATGATTCCTGTTATCATACTGACAAGCCTGCTTGTAGGATAAATCAGGTTTGTTTTAATTTCTGTTGATAAAGGCAGGAAATTCGGCCTTGTGTGAAGTGCCATTATAACTTCTTCTAAAGATGTGTTCCCCGCCCTTTCTCCTATTCCATTTATAGTTACCTCTGCCTGTCTTGCACCGGAGTTGACTGCGGCCAGTGTATTTGCGGTGGCAAGTCCGAGATCGTTGTGGCAATGAACACTCAATATCGCTTTGTGGATATTGGGAGTATGGCTCAGGACATATTTTACAAGTTCGGAGAATTCTTCCGGAATTGCATAGCCTACTGTGTCCGGCAGGTTGACTGTTGTGGCTCCGGCTTCTATTGCTGCTTCGAAAACTTTGCATAGAAAATCCCGGTCGCTCCGCGATCCGTCTTCAGCGGAGAATTCCACATTATCGGTAAACGACTTGGCATATTTAACCGATTCTACAGCAGTCTTTACTACCTCATCACGTGTCATTTTAAGCTTGTAGTCCATATGGATATCAGAAGTGGCGATAAAGGTGTGTATCCTGGGTTTTGCTGCATGGCCAATAGCTTCCCAGGCACAATCGATATCTTCTTTTGATGTCCGTGCAAGGGCAGCGATCTCTATTTTTTCAAGTTTTTGAGCTATCTGTGAAACCGCATCAAGATCGCCCTTTGAGGCTGCGGGAAAACCGGCTTCAATAATATCCACACCCAGTTTTTCCATTTGAACCGCAAGACGCATTTTTTCAGCTGCATTCATGCTTGCACCGGGAGATTGCTCGCCGTCTCTTAAAGTTGTGTCAAAAATATATACTCTGTCTTTCATGACTTTCCTCCTTTTGAAAGTTTTACACAAATACTCAGGTGGTCAGGTTCAAGTTTCATCTTTCTTCAACCTTGAACCTGATTAGTTACGATTTTATTTTGACAATTTATATTGAAAACTATCTGCCAGGGCCTGCCAGCTTGCTTCTATGATATCAGGGGAGACGCCTATTGTGCTCCAGATGTCATCCTGATCCCGTGACTCTATAAAGACACGCACCTTTGCAGCGGTTCCGTCACGACCGTCAATGACGCGTACTTTAAAATCGACAAGACGCATGGCATCAATATCCGGAAAAAACTTATCGAGAGCCTTTCGCAGGGCATTATCCAGCGCGCTGACAGGGCCGTTCCCCTCTGCGGCCGTAATCTCTTGAAATCCGTCCACAGCTATTTTAATGGTTGCATGGGATGAACAGGGTTGATTTTTATCCTTTTCAATAGTTACCCTGAACGACTCCAGTTCAAAAATCGGTTTAAACTGTTCCGTAAACTTTTCTACAAGGATTTTAAATGAACCGTCGGCTACATCAAACTGGTAGCCTTCCTGCTCCATATCCTTTATTTTAGATACTATTTTATTACTGTCATGCCCATTGCCGCCTAGACTAATTCCAAGCTCTTTGGCTTTGTATTCCACGTTACTTCTGCCTGAAAGATCGGAGATAAGAACCCGTCTCATATTTCCCACAAGCTGCGGATCTATATGTTCATATGCTTTGGGCTCTTTCATAATAGCGCTTACATGAATACCTCCTTTATGAGCAAAAGCGCTTTTACCGACAAAGGGCCTGCTGTTTAATGGAATCATATTGGCGGTTTCGCTGACGAACCTGGAGAGTTTTCTTACTTTTTCGAGATTTTCCATTGAAACACAAGACAGATTCATTTTTAAACTGAGAATCGGAATGATTGAGGTAAGGTCGGCATTCCCGCATCTTTCTCCATAGCCATTGATTGTACCCTGTACCATCACAGCCCCGGCCTTTATTGCAGTTATGGAATTTGCAACAGCCAGCCCGCTGTCGTTATGAGTGTGAATCCCGATTTTGACCGGCAGGCCATCTGTTTTGCCTGTGTATTTATCGTTTAAGATACCATTTACATGGTTCATAACAGATTCAATATCAAAGGGCAGGGTGCCGCCGTTGGTGTCGCACAGCACAATGATGTTCGCGCCTGCGTCAATGGCGGAAATAAGAGTTTGCATTGCATAATCTTTGTTATTTTTAAAACCGTCGAAAAAATGTTCTGCGTCGTAAACGACTTCTTTATTATATGTTTTCAGATACTCAACGGAATCACTTATCATTGCAAGGTTTTCTCCAAGGGTGTTGTCCATGACCTGTAATACATGTAGGTCCCAGCTTTTTCCGAATATGGTAACAGTCGGTGTATTGCTTTCAAGGAGTGCTGCAATATTAAGATCTTCCTTTACATCAATGCCTGGCTTACGTGTTGAACCGAAAGCAGTTAACCTGGCATTTTTAAATTCTGTATTTTTTGCAAGATTAAAAAATTTCTTATCCCTTGGGTTAGAACCAGGCCAGCCGCCCTCGATATAATGCATCCCTGCATCATCAAGTCTTTTTGCAATCTTGATTTTTTCTTCAGCCGTAAAACTGATATTTTCACCCTGGGTTCCGTCTCTTAGGGTGGTATCATATAGCAGGATAGATGACATCATTTTATCTCCCTTAGAATAAATTACTCTGTAATTTATTAGCTCATTACTTTCTGTTTTCAGGTCTTAAAGAACGCACTGTAGCACCGGTTTGCCACATTTCAGAATTTTTTATTTCATCAAGTTCCTTTTGCAGCTTTTCCCTGTAATCAGGAGCATTGTTGGTTTCGAGGACTCGCCTGGTTTCTTTCCCTGACACAACATTTTCATACAGTGTATCAAAAACCGGAGTTACAGCATCCTTGAATTTAGGAGCCCAGTCCAAGGCGCCCCTTTGTGCCGTCGTGCTGCAGTTTCCGAACATCCAGTCCATACCGTTTTGCGCTACAAGCCTGATAAGACTCTGGGTCAGTTCTTCAACCGTTTCATTAAAGGACTCACTTGGACTGTGGCCGTTTTTTCGTAAAACATTATATTGGGCTTCCATAACCCCTGCAAGGCAGCCCATCAGAACACCCCGCTCGCCGGTAAGGTCACTGTAAACTTCATTTTTAAAAGTCGTGGAGAAAAGATAACCTGAACCGATGGCGATCCCCAGTGCAAGAGTTCTTTCTTTCGCCCTGCCGGTAAAATCCTGATGCACTGCAAAACTTGAGTTGATTCCACTGCCGTCTAAAAAATTTGAACGCACAGTTCTGCCTGAGCCTTTTGGTGCAACCAGTATAACATCAATATTTTCCGGAGGGATGATATTCGTCTGGTCTTTATATACAATGGAAAAACCATGGGAAAAGTAAAGCGCATCGCCTTCATTTAAACATTTTTTAATTTCCGGCCACATCGCAACCTGGCCTGCATCTGAAAGGAGAAATTGAATAACAGTTCCTTTTTGCGCTGCTTCTAAAAGTGGAAAAAGGGTTTTACCGGGAATGAACCCGTCTGCTACTGCCCTGTCCCATGAATCGCCTCCTTCTCTTTGACCGACAATTACATTGATACCGTTATCTTTCATATTTAAAGCCTGTCCCGGTCCCTGAACTCCGTAGCCGAGCACCGAAATAGTTTCATCCTTTAAGATTTCCTTTGCTTTTTGAATAGAGAATTCATCAGATGTAATTACTTCTTCTAAAACACCGGCAAAATTGATTTGTGCCATGTTAGACTCCTTTTTGTTTATTAATTATTAAATTTATGAATTTTGCCTAAAAAAAATATTTCTGCCACTAAGAAACAAAGGCGCGAATAGAGACCTAAAAAAATTCCTTTGTGTTTTGTGACTTTGTGGCAAATATCTTTTTAATCTCGATTCACCCGGGCGCTAATTGGGTTCACGAAACAGAGCCATGGTACCGGTTCTCGCGATTTTTTTGATTCCCATGGGTTTTAAAAGATTCAATAGGGCTTTCATTTTACCCTCATCACCGGTTACCTCTATGATGTAATGTTTCAGACCAACATCAACAACCTTACATCTGAAAATATCTACAATCCTTAATAATTCAGCTCGGTGTTCTGCTTTGGCATCTACACATATAAGAGCCATTTCACGTTTAACAGATTTTGGACCTGTAAGATCTCGTATCTTAATTACATTAACAAGCTTGTTAAGCTGCTTTTCGATCTGTTCGATAACGGGCCTGTTAGCCTTTGTAACAATGGTAATACGCGACGCAAGAGGATCCATTGTTTCGGCAACGCAGAGGCTTTCTATATTAAAACCTCTTCCGCTGAAAAGTCCGACGACTCTTGAAAGCACTCCGGGCTGGTTGTCAACTATCATGGAAAATATATGTTTTTCTTCTGTCATTGGGTTCCTTTCCCTCCTAAACCAGCAGCATCTCTGTTATGGGAGCACCGGCTGGCACCATCGGATAAACACTTTCTTCTTTTTCAACTAGAAAATCCATAATTACTGTCTTAGGCGAAGAGAGGCCTTCTTCAAGAATGGATTCTACTTCGTCAGGTTTGGTTGCTCTCAATCCGAGAGCACCATAAGCTTGTGCCAGTTTTACAAAGTCGGGTGCATGTTCCATGAGTGTTGAGGCGTATCTCTTTTCATAAAACAGTTCTTGCCATTGCCTTACCATTCCGAGGTACCCGTTATTTAAGATAACGACTTTAACCGGCAGGGAGTATTGGACAGCAGTTGCCATTTCCTGGCTATTCATTTGAATGCTTCCGTCGCCAGCAATATCCACAACAAGCTTGTCAGGGCAGGCGACTTGTGCACCAATTGCTGCTGGAAGTCCGAACCCCATACAGCCTAAACCTCCGGATGTGATAAAATGGCCGGGCTGATCAAAATGATAATACTGGGCTGCCCACATTTGATTCTGTCCTACTTCGGTTGTTATGATGGCTTTGCCTTTTGTCAGTTCATATAGTTTTTCGACAACGTATTGCGGTTTTATAATATCGTCCTGTTTATATGCCAGGGGGTTTGTGTCCTTCCATTGTTTGATTTGATCAAACCATTTCACTCTTTTTTTACTGATACTTTTCAAATCAACCTTTTCAGTGAGCCTGTTGAGGTGGCCAAGACTTATTTTGCAGTCACCGACAATCGGGATGAAGACCGGGATGTTTTTGCGTATTGATGTTGGATCAATATCAATATGTACTATTTTAGCCTGGGCTGCAAAAGCGTCTGTTTTGCCGGTAACACGGTCATCGAACCTGACACCGATGGCAATAAGAAGGTCGCAGGCTCCTGTGCACATATTGGCCCTGTATGTGCCATGCATGCCTATCATGCCGAGCCATAGAGGATCAGTAGCAGGAAAGGCGCCCAGACCCATAAGGGAAGTTGTTACAGGAATTAGTGTTTTCCGAGCAAATTCAGTTAGTTCAACAGAAGCTTTTGAAAGAATAACCCCTCCGCCGGCGAAGATAAGCGGTCTTTTAGCCTTTTCAATAAGTTCCACTGTTTTCTTAAGCTGCTTTGTATTGGGGTCGTATGTAGGATTATAGGACTTTAAAGTTACTTGCTCTGTCCCATTATAATCTATACGCTGGCTTGTAAGATCTTTTGGGATATCAACCAGAACAGGTCCGGGGCGGCCGGAACGGGCCAGATAAAATGCTTCTTTAATAATCCTGGAAAGATCCCCGGTTTTTTTGACTAAATAGCTGTGCTTAGTACAGGGCCTTGTTATTCCCACAATGTCAACCTCTTGAAAAGCGTCATTTCCAATAAGATGGGTGGGAACCTGGCCGCTGATTACAACAATGGGAATGGAATCCATATAGGCGGATGCAATACCGGTAACAGTATTTGTTGCACCGGGACCGGAAGTAACCAGACAGACGCCGACTTTTCCACTGGCCCTTGCATATCCATCTGCGGCATGAACAGCGCCTTGCTCATGGCGAACAAGTATATGATGTATATCTGTTCTTTCAAGTTCATCATAGATATCTATAACAGCCCCTCCGGGGAAACCGAAGATCGTGTCAACCCCTTCTTCTTTTAATACTTGCATCATGATTTGTGCGCCTGTCAGTTTCATAGCATTATCCTTTTTTACTGTTTACCACGGGTTTTCACGTAAATTTCACAGATACTAATAATCAAGTTTTGAGCAATGAACGGCCACATTTTATTAAGCAAAAAAAAACCGTTATCAGCATTGGGCTGATAACGGTTTTTATTTTTTATTTATTATATCTTAAGCCATTATCAACCCGGGTCCTCGCAGTAGACTAGTATCCCTACTACGAGTAGAATAATTATGTTAATTAGGTTGTTAATGACTGGAGTTTTTTTCATCATATTTCTCTGATTCTTGTGATATTTCCTGCAACTAACAGCTTAAAAAATTCTTGTCAAGCCATTTTTATTTTATTTCCTGATAACCACACCCTTTTGTATGGCAGGATAGAACAGTGCCCTGCTTTTTGGTTGTTTTTTCAAGAAGAAAGTCAGCACCGCAGTCCGGGCATTTTTTATCTATGGGTTTATCCCATGTAGCGAATGTGCATTTAGGAAAGTTACTGCAGCCATAAAAAATTTTCCCTCTTTTGGATTTTCTTTCCACAAGATCGCCTGTGCAATCCTTTTCAGGGCATTTAACTCCGGTCTTTTTCCCATGACCTGCTGAATTGACTGACTCGGTATTTTTGCAATCCGGATAGCCGCTGCATGCAAGAAATTTTCCATAACGCCCTGTTTTCAATACCATGGGTTTGCCGCATATTTTACATATCTTTTCAGTTATTTCATCCAGGGAAGGTTCAATCGGTTTTACCTTACCTTTTTCATCACGTATATAATCTCTGGAATAAGTGCAATCCGGATACCCGCTGCATGCAAGAAAGTGTCCGTTTTTTCCGACTTTGATATTAAGTTCTTTGTTGCATTGCGGGCATGAAAGTCCTGTCGGGAGGCCAACGCCTTTCATGCTGAGCATGCCCTTTGATGCTTCATCCAGTTGCTTCTTAAACGGGTCGTAAAAGCGGGTAAGGATATCGAGAGAATTAATTTCAGCAGATTCCACGCGGTCTAAATCGTCTTCCATTCTGGCGGTAAATTCCACGTCAAATACTTCCGGAAAATTTTCTACAAGAAGATCGTTTACGATAAAACCGAGTTCGCCTGGTACGAAGTATCCTTTTGTGAGCTCGACATATCCTTTTCCCCTGATTGTTGACAGGATTGCCGTATAGGTGCTGGGACGACCTATTCCGTTTTCTTCAAGCTCTTTTACCAGAGACGCTTCTGAAAACCTTGGAGGAGGCATGGTGAAGTGTTGTTTGGGTTCTAACTGTAAAAGTTTTAATATCATACCTTCTGAAAATTCAGGAAGCTGTTTTGTTTTCTTTTCACTTTCAATTTCTTCATCCACTGACATGTAAAGGGCCATAAAGCCGGGAAATTTAACGGAAGACCCGTTTGCGGAAAATAGGTAGTCACCGGACTTAATTGAAACCGCAACCTGATTGATAAGAGCGGGCTGCATTTGAGATGCAACGAACCTCTGCCATACAAGACGGTATAAAGCAAGTTGCTCTTTTGAAAGATGAGACGCTACTTTTTCAGGTGTGTTAAAGACGGAAGTGGGTCTAATCGCCTCATGTGCATCCTGAACCTTTTTTCTATTCTTGAAAAATCTTGGTTTATCAGGGGCATATTCTTTTCCAAAACGCTTTTGTATCAGCTCAAGCGCTTCTATTGCAGATTCTTTTGCGATTCGTGTGGAATCGGTTCGCATGTATGTGATAAGTCCAACAGGTTCACCGGAGCCAAGTGCGACACCTTCATACAACTGCTGGGCTATAATCATGGTTTTTCTTGCAGAAAATCTGAGTTTTCGTATGGCTTCCTGCTGCAATTTGCTGGTGATGAAAGGGGGCAGAGGGTTTCTTTTTCTGGTTTTTTTTAAAACTTTTTCTATAACAAAGTCTTTTCCGGACAGTTCATTCACGATAGCGGAGGAATTCTTTTCGTCCTGGATTTTAATTTTCTTTCCTTTTTGCTTAACCAGTTTTGCTGTGAAAGGGGGAGGGGAGTCACCTTCAAGGTGAGCTGTTATTGACCAGTATTCTTCAGATTCAAAGGCCCAGATAGCGCGCTCTCTTTCACAGATTATTCGCAGGGCAACAGATTGCACCCTTCCTGCGCTGAGGCCGCCTTTTACTTTACGCCACAACAGAGGAGATGTCTGGTATCCAACAAGCCTGTCGAGTATTCTTCGTGTCTGTTGGGCTTCATACTTATTTTTATGAAGTTTTGTAGGAGAGGCTATTGCTTCTATTATGGCATTTTTTGTAAGTTCATGAAAAAGAACCCGGTAAAAATTTCTTCCCTTTTTTTTCAAAACTTCAGATGCGTGGAACGCAATGGCTTCTCCTTCCCTGTCCGGGTCAGGTGCAAGGTAGATGTCTGTCGCACTGCCTGCCGCCTGTTTTAATGTCCTTATAACCTTTTGCTTTCCGGGTATATTTATATATTTAGGTTTGAAACCGTTTTCAACATCGATGCCTATTTCCTTTGTCGGAAGGTCTTTTATATGACCAACGGTTGCGGCTACATTATACTTATTGCCAAGATACTGTTTTATGGTTCGAATTTTAGTTGGTGATTCAACAATTATTAAAGGTTTGCTCACTTTTGTTCCTCATATCAGTTTGTTTTTAACCGCGGATTTTCACGGAAATTTTACATATACTAAAAGGACAAAAAATCAGTGAATTTCCGCGCAACTCTGTGGTAATTTTATTTATTCAGGCACTATTTGGGTGATACGGTAAAATATTTTCCAGGGGATTGCAGGACAAACCCCTTTAACTCAAGCCTTAAGAGCGTACTTAAAAGTTTTCCCGGCTCAATGGAGATCTTGTGTACAAGATCATCTATATGTAAAGGATATGGTCCAAGCACATCAAATACTATAGCTTCATCCGGTGAAAGGGGATCAACTGTTTCGGTTATTTTATTTTTATCTGCGTTGTCCTCATCTGTGTAAGCAGCCATTAGAGGGGACAGTTCTTCAATAATATCCTGGGCATGTTCAACAAGCTTGGCCCCCTGTTTAATAAGGGTGTGCGTCCCGGTACTTTTAAATGACTGGATGCTGCCGGGGACTGCAAAGACTTCCCTGTTTTGTTCCGCAGCAAGTCGTGCTGTTATTAGTGACCCGCTTTTTTTAGTGGCTTCAACTATCACAGTTCCAAGACAAATGCCACTGATAATCCTGTTTCGTAAAGGAAAGTTATGTGCCTCGGGCTTAGTATTTAAGGGGAATTCGGTAATAACAGCACCGTTTTCAGCGATTTTATGAAAAAGTTTCAGATTTTGTGCTGGATAAATTCTTTCAAAGCCACTTCCAAGAACCGCAATTGTTTTACCTTTGCCTCTCAGTGCACCTTCGTGGGCGGCAGTATCAATACCTATTGCCATACCGCTGACCACGGTAATTTTACGGGAAGCCAAATCGGAACAAAGGCGTATTGTAGTGGAGACGCCGTAGCTTGTTGCATTCCTTGACCCTACAACAGCTATGCATCCGGCTGAAGCGTTGAGAGAACCATAAACATATAAAAAAGGCGGAGGATCAGGTATCTGAAGCAACAGGGGAGGGTACTCGGAATCAGACATCGTAGTAATCCGGTAACCTCTTTGTATTGTATTATCAAGCTCCCTTCTGACCTGGTCAGGCAGTTTATGTTTTTTTATAGCAGAGGCAAGGCGCCGGGTCATACCCTCAACCTGCAAAAGCTCATTATAGGCTGACTGCAAAACAAGATCAGGTGAGCTGAAATGGTCAAAAAGCCTCTTAAAAGTATGATTTCCGATTCCAGGAACACTTTTAAGGAAAAACCATGGCAGAATTTTTTCCATAAAAAAGTTGACGACCTTTGAATAAATTACTCCGTAATTTATTAGCTCATAGCTTATATAGCTGATCCGGCGTCGCCCGCGGCTATGCCGTGACAAGTAGCTCATAGCCTGAAGGATACAATCCTTTTACTATGAGCTGTGAGCTATGAGCTTTTTTTCCCGCGTCCCTGCCAGGCAAGTAGAATAGGGCTTGCCACATAGATGGAGGAATAAGTACCCACCAGAACACCGATGATCATAGCAAATGCAAAATCATGGATAATTCCTCCGCCCAGAACAAACAGGGTAATAAGCACAGTAAGGGTGGTTAAGGAGGTAAGCAGTGTGCGTGAGAGGGTTTCATTTATACTTCTGTTCAATATGAATTCAAGAGATTTTTTATGGTGCTTTTTCAGGTTTTCACGAATGCGGTCAAAAACAATGATGGTATCGTTTAATGAATATCCGATAATAGTAAGGAGTGCCGCAATAATGGGCAGGGTAAACTCCTTGTCAAGGAGGGAAAAGAGACCAACGGTGATAGTAACATCATGGATGAGTGCTACAATAGCACCCATGGCGTATTTAAGCTCAAGAAACCAGAAAAGAATGAGGGTGACAACGAGTGCAGTGGCTATCAGAAACGGGATGCTGACGTTAAAAAGATTAAAAAAGTAAATGGCGCCAATAAGTGCTGCTGCCATGATACCACTTAAAACCCATTTTAACTCAAACCTACCGGAGATATATATTGTTATAAACAAAAGGGCATAGAACATTGCAAAGAGAGCCTTTTCCCTGAGATCCTTGCCGACCTGGGGGCCAACCATTTCAACCCGGCGGATTTCAACGTCGGTACCTGTTGATGCTTTAAGTGCTTGTTCCACTTTTTTTGAAAAGCCTTCGGAAGTCATAACAGCCATATCGGTACGGATAAGGAATTCATTTTCTTTCTTTTCACCAAACATCTGCACTGATGATTTTTTAAGTCCAATCGTGTAAAGCCCTGATTTAATATCGTCCAGTACGACAGAATTAAAAAACTTTACCTGTACAAGTGTACCACCGGCAAAATCTACTCCGTATTTAGGGCCTTTGTGTATTATAATGGTGGAAATACTCACCAGGATCATTGCAATGGATATTAAGAAAGCTATCTTTCGTTTACCGGTAAAATTTATGTTAATGTCAGGTTTTATAAATTGCATTAAATTTAACCTCTTGTTTTTGCTGTGCCGCGTGGTTCAGGCTGCAATCATATACTTATATGTTTAATTTTACGCTTTATCAAAATGTAATCGAATACCATCCTGGTCATGATAAGGGCTGTAAAAAGACTTGCCAGTACGCCCAGACTTAAGGTAACGGCAAAACCCTTGACAGGACCTGTTCCAAACTGAAAAAGCACAAGCGCTGCAATAAGGGTTGTGACGTTGGCATCAAGGATGGTTAGAGTTGCCCTGTCGTAGCCGGCATCAACGGCTGCCCTGGGAGTCCTGCCGATATTTATTTCTTCCCGGATACGTTCAAATATTAAAACATTGGCATCAACCGCCATACCTATTGTAAGTATTACACCTGCTATTCCGGGAAGTGTCAGGGTGGCCTGGAAAGCTGCCAGCCCTGCTGCAATAAAAATGATATTAAAGACGAGAGCTATATCGGCGATAATTCCGGATAATTTATAATAAACAATCATAAAAAGAACCACCAGGAGACCGCCGATACACATGGATATAAGTCCTTTTCTAATTGAGTCAGCGCCAAGGGAAGGTCCTACAGTCCTTTCTTCAAGAATCTTTACAGGCGCCGGCAGAGCGCCTGCCCTGAGTGCTATGGCAAGATCGTTTGCTTCTTCAGTTGTGAAACTGCCGGTAATTCGGGCCTGGCCGCCGGATATTTTTTCTTGGATTACCGGTGCTGAATAAACCTTGTTGTCCAGTACGATTGCAAGTCGCTTTTTAACATTTTCACCGGTTATCTTGGCAAAAGTGCGCCCACCCTTTTTATCAAAAGATATGGAAACATAAGGTTCATTATACTGTGAATCGATCTGAACCTTTGCATCTGTGAGGTTTGCTCCTGTTAAAAGTGTTCGCTTTTTTACGAGAAAGGGTGTTTTTACTAAACGATTTGTTTCGGAACTCTGGGTGATCTGGTAAAGAATTTCGCTTCCGTGAGGGACGGAACCCTTAAGCGCCGTGTTAATGTCGTTGACTTCATCTAACAGTTTGAATTCGAGGAGCGCTGTTTTTCCTATAAGGTTTTTTGCCCTTTGTGTATCCTTTATACCCGGCAGTTGAATGAGAATCCGTTTTTCACCCTGGAGTCGTATATCAGGTTCACTGACACCAAACTGGTCTATACGGTTTCTGATTGTTTCAAGGGCCTGCCTGGTAGCCATTTCCTTGATATTGTCCGTTTCTTTTTCCGGGAGATCAAGAGTGATGGAAAGTACTCCATCTTTGGTTGATTTTGAAGCTATACGAAGACCCCTGAATTCTTTGTCCAGAAACGCTTCAAATTTCTTAACGCTATCTTCATCCTTGATAGTAACCAGTATTTTTGCACCTTGAATTCGTTCTATTTGTATTCGTCTGATGTGTTCTTTTTTGCAAAGACTGCGAATTTCCTGGCTTATCCGTTCAATATTGCTTTCCGCGGCCTTTTGTGTGTCAACTTCAAGGACAAGATGCATACCACCTTGAAGGTCAAGGCCTAAATTTATCTTTTTGTGCGGCCAGAAAGTCGGCTTTATGGTCGGAAGAAGATATATAACGGCTGTAACAATAACAATAAGCACCAATACCGGTTTCCAAGAGATATTCTTCAATGGTCTTTTCCCTTAAATATTTATCCAATCACAATGATGGTGTTATAAAAAACCACCTTTTACGAAAGGTTGATTCAGGTTTTAAAAAGTCTGAAATTATTTTGATTTTTTTGAATCAGGCTTGGTTTTTTTTTCAGGCGGGGGCTGGATTGTTGTCTCTATTCTTGCTCCAACATTACCCCTGGCGACTTTAACCCGAACCCTGTCGGATATTTCAACCGTTAATATTGTTTCGTCAAGGCCTGTTATGCGGCCATGAATGCCGCCGCTTGTAATTATGCGGTCTCCTTTTTTAAGACTGGATACCATTTCGCGGTGTTGTTTTGTCTTTTTCTGTTGAGGCCGAATAAGCAGAAAATAAAAAATAACAAACATCAGGATAAGAGGGATAAACCCTGTAAATCCACCTGCTCCCTGTCCGGCAGCTTCTCCTCCCTGGCCCATTGCGTATGCGATACTAATCAAGATAAACCTCCTTTAATTGTTGATAGACTAATAAAGTTGAGCTGATATACTTTAAAAATAATATTACGTCAAACAGAAATTTACAAACTTAAAAGTAACTTTAGGTATAGGGTAATTAGATTTAAAATGGCTGACTGTTTGAGCGTATTAGCGAGCGTTAAGAAAGAACGACAATTTAAACAACATTTTCTATGAGTTGATTAATGTCAGCGTAAGCTAGCTTTTTATGAAAGGATTGTTCTAAGTTCTTTCTTTACGCTCACTTATGCGCGAGTTTCAGACGTTTTAAATCTAATTACCCTATGCCTCAAGTTTACCTTATAATGAATTTGTAAATTTCTGGTCAAATCTATTTTTCACAAATAATATTGCTTTCCCCGGGAATCATTGAATTGTCAGATTCAATGGAGATATTAATATTGCGGCTTAACTCCAGATCCAGGATTTCTTTACGTTTTTTGTTCAAAAGGTAGTCAGCAACAT
>JASJGP010000157.1:0-9090 GCA_033791485.1 Desulfobacterales bacterium
GCTTAGACACCTTTCAACACGTTCTACGCGGGGATGAGTTTCAACCAGGGATATGATTTTTCGTTCAGTACCTCGGTCGATGGCTTCATCCATCAGATCACGGAGCGCCCTGAGCAACAGGTTCCCTCCGGACCAGAAAATAAAGATTGACACCGCTCCTGCAGCCCACCTGTCAAGTCGTACACAATAGTAGGCGCCGATCAGGCTGAAAACCACAACCAATGTGGAGAGTCCGTCAGCCAGGTAGTCGCGGGCGTCGGCTTGAAGGGCTTTTGAATGCAGTTTTTTACCTGTGTGAAGCTGGTAAAACCCGAAAGACAAAGTAATTACCAGAGAAATCAATGCAACCGGAAGTGTAATCGCAACATCAGGCAGGATATTTGGCCCTAAAAGTGCCCGCCTGCCTACCTCATAGCCTGCAAAAATTACAGCAATTGAGGTAATTAGCGTTGCCAGTGTTTCGGCTTTGTAAAGGCCATAGGGAAATGAAGGGTGTTTCTTGCCGGCCAGCCACAGGCCGGTATAGGCAGCGGCAGATCCAACCACATCAGTAGCGGAATGGATGGCATCGCCAACAAGTGCTGAAGAGCCGCCAAGAACACCGGCAACACCTTTGCCTAAAGACAGCAAAAGGTTGAGTGCAATTGAAAGGGCAGCTCTACTTCGGGCCTTTTTAATCTCTATATGGGCGGCAACAGCTTCTTTAGCCTGTGGTTTAACAACCTGAGATTTCTTTTTTGAAGATTTCATAAAATTGAACTAAAGTGCCTGCGCAGGGTGCGAGCCTTATGCTCCTATCAACTTTCCTCCCTGATAAACAAAAAAAGCTGCAAACCATGCAATGGAAGTATTATATGTAATGCTGAAAAACATCCATTTAAAGGAACCGGTTTCCCGTTTTATTGCTGCGACTGTGGCAAGGCATGGAAGGTACAAAAGTACAAAAATCATCATTGAAAGCGCAGAGAGGGGAGTCATTTTCGATGATAAAAGAGCATTCTTTAAAGCATCTGACTCTTCTTCGGCAGCATAAAGGACAGCCATTGTGCTTACAACAATCTCTTTGGCAACAAACCCGGTGAGAAGGGCTACTCCTCCGCGCCAATCAATACCTATGGGTGAAAATAAGGGCGAAATGGTTTTGCCCATCCGACCCATGAAAGATTTTTCAACTTGCTCGGCTCTTTGTGCCCTGGACATTTCAAGTATATCGGCATCTTTTTTCTTTTCCAGTATTTCATTATCAACATTACCTGCTTTGAGTCCAGTCTCGTAAGACGCTTTAATCTTTTTAATTTCATCGTTATAATCAAAAGAATACTCTGCGTTGCGGGGAAAAGCAGAAAGTGTCCATACAACAACAGAACCAATAAGTATTATCCCGCCCATTTTTTTTAAAAACATTTTACTGCGGTCCCACATGTGAATCAAAAGACTTTTTAACATGGGAGCCCGGTATGGAGGAAGTTCCATGACAAAGGGGGCATCAGCGCCCTTCAAGAGAGTCGATCGGAAAAGGCGACCGGTTAAAATGGAAAGCACAATTCCGACAAGATAAATAGAGAAGATAACAGTTCCGGCTCTTGCTCCAAAGAACGTTCCTGCAAGCACAATATAAATAGGCAGTTTGGCCGAACAGGACATAAAGGGAGTAATAAGGATTGTAAGGATACGGTCTTTCTCACTTTCGAGAGTCCGGGCAGCTATGATGGCAGGCACATTGCACCCAAACCCCATGAGCATGGGAATAAACGATTTTCCGTGAAGACCGATAAGGTGCATTATCTTATCCATGAGAAAAGCAGCTCTTGCCATATAACCTGTATCCTCAAAAATTGCGATGAAGAAGAAAAGAATCATAATATTCGGCAGAAAGATTATAACACTTCCGACACCCGCAATAATCCCGTTTAGCAAAAGATCCTTAAAAAGGCTTTCAGGGAGAAACCCGTCCAGTGTTGACGATAGAAAACTTACACCTGTTTCAATCCACTCCATTGGATAGGCGCCGAAGGAAAAAGTTGCCTGGAACATTGCCCAGATAAATATAAAAAAGATCGGGAACCCGATAAAACGGTTTGTCAAAACAAGATCAATGTTTCGAGATATATCTATGCGTTCTTTAATGGATGTTGTATGTACTTCTTTGATAATTCCAGCAATAAATCCGTATCGTTCATCTGTCATGATGATTTCCGGTTCATCGTCAAAACGGTCCCTTAGATAAATGCGCTGCGATAAAGCTTCCTGAAGAATTTCATCAGCCTTGTCGCCGGCTTTTTCAAGAATGCGTTTTTTTAAAATTTTATCGTCTTCTAATAACTTTATAGCCGTCCATCTGGTATTATAGGGAAGCTTTTCTGCAATACTTAGTTCAACTATGCTTTGAAGTTGTAAGATGGAATTTTCCATGTCCCTGTTATACCGAACATAACGCTCTTGAGGGATTTTAGAACTTGATTTTGCAAGTTTAATGGCTTCTTTTAAAAGATCATTTATTCCTTCATTTTTATTGCTGATTGTAAAAACAACCGGTACATTAAGAAGCTCGGAAAGCTTTTTGGCATCGATTTTGATTCCCCGGGTTTTGGCCAGGTCTGCCATATTTAGAGCAAATATGACCTTGCAATCGATTTCTCTTAGCTGTGTAGCAAGATAAAGGCTTCGTTCAAGATTGGTGGCATCAATGATATCGATGACAACGTCAGGACATTCTTCAAGAACAAAATTTCGCGCAATGATTTCTTCAATAGAAAAAGGGGTCAGACTGTAAGTTCCGGGAAGATCAATAATTGTAAGATCGTATCCGAATTTATTAACTGTGCCCTCTTTTTTTTCAACAGTTACCCCAGGCCAGTTTCCAACTTTTTGCCTGGTTCCGGTAATATTATTAAACGTTGTTGTTTTGCCGGAATTAGGGTTGCCTGCAAGGGCTATTGTAATGCTTTTTTGTTGCATCATTATTTACCTATTTGTAACCGTTCACGCCCATTCGGAACAAAAAGAATTTTCAATCTCCGTCCTGTAAGCGTTTACAGGTGCTGCAGATGCTCATGATCAAGGCGATCAGCTATAAGTCTGTGCTGGTTGACCTGATAACGTGCAGATGCGGTGCCTGTGAACGCTTACGCCTATTTTGCGTTATTAACCGTGATGTTGGCCGCTTCCTCAACACGGAGTGATATATGGCAGCCTTTTATTATCAGTTCAAGAGGATCTTTCAAGGGAGCATATTTTTCAATATATATTTGTGTACCTTTTAAAATGCCCATTTCAAGTATTCGCCTGCGTAATGCACTTTTTCCGCCGATGGTGTCAATCCTTGCGGTCTGGCCTTCTTTCATTTCACTTAATAACATCTATAAGTCTCCCTTCTTGAAGATTCAATTTGTTTTTATAGAACTTTGAAATTAACTACAAAAGCGAGTGTTGTCAATAAGCTGTTACCAAATAATCAACTGACAACAAGCAAAGGACAGCGTGTAAAATAAAGTACTTAACTCGGATAAACGAAAAATCAGCCTCCTGAAAGGAGGTAATTAGAAACAAGATTTACAAGCCCCCAGATTGCATCCGCTGCCAGATGTTTTTCGATGGATCTGTCAAAGAGAATAGAAAGGTTCGGTTCAAATTCATCATCGCCTTCCCATAACAGGTAATAGAGGGGGATTTTGGGAAAAGGAAGCAGCATATATGCTGCTTCAGCCATATCAAGAGACTTTCCGCCAAGACTTTCAGCCGCAGATTTAAACCTTTCAAGATTATTCCCATAAAGGTCCAGGAGGGGAGCTGTTTGAAGCTCATGAGGGCCTTGAAAAAAATGTGCGTTTTTGAGATCGCGGACACTTATAATATCCTGGCTCGGGTCATCAGAGGATACGTTAAGCAGGTAGACCAGAATAATAAGTTCCAGGAAGGGATTTTCAATCTTTTCACGCTTGTTAACGTTTAGACGATGAATAGATCGATTTTCCATGTCAATGAGTATATCCTCATTTAAAAAATGAAGAAGAAGATCTTCCGGAGGGTAAACATGTGCAAGGGAAAGCTTACAGAGCTCGTCAATATTTCTTTTTTTTAGCTTATCCCAGTAATCGGTTGGAACTTTAATTATTTCACCGGTCGGTGTTATTGATATAGGTTTTTCCAACTTTCAGACCCCGACATCTTGTTAAAATACGCTATTTTTTTGGACAAAAGCAATGCGTTAATAGCTGATAGTTGACTTTCTTTTTAGTTTAGCTACAGATTCTATATGATAAGTATGGGGAAACATGTCAACAGGCTGAACCTCTATAACACGGTATATATCTTTCATAATGAAAATATCTCTTGCCAGGGTTGCAGGATTGCATGAAACATAAACAATTCTGTCTGGTGCCATATCAATAACCTGTTTGACAACATCTTTGTGCATCCCGGACCTGGGCGGATCTATAATAATAACATCAGGTCGCTTTGTAATTTGCTTAAGGCAGTTTATGATATCGCCACAGATAAATCGGCAATTTGAAATATTATTATTTGCGCAGTTGTTTTCAGCATCCTTTACAGCACTTTCGATGATTTCGATTCCGATTACCTCTTTTACAGAACCTGAAATGCAAATCGGAATAGTGCCTGTACCGCTGTACAGGTCGATTACGGTTTCTTTACCGGTAAGTTCTGCAAATATTTTTACAGTTTCATATAAACGCTTTGCTCCGAATGTATTAGTCTGGAAAAAAGAGTTTGCTGATATCTCAAACTCATAAGGGCCTATTTTATCCTTTATATGGGATGAACCTGCAAGACATATCTCATACTCCCCGATGGCTACGCCCGCCGGTTTTGATGTTATGTTGTTTATAACAGATGTTATTTTCGGATATTTTTTAATCAAAAGATCGGCAAGAGCCTGTACTTTTTCCCTGTTTTCGTCAGCGGTTATAATATTGACCATCCACTGATCATAAAAAGCCGAATGCCTTAACATAAGAAAACGCCAGAATCCTATATGGCTGCGAAGCCCGTAAACAGGGAGGTCGGAATTTTTCATGAAGTTTCCGACATCATCAAGAATTAAGTTTCCCAGGTCAGGTTGAAGCAGGCATTCCCTGATATCTAAAACCTTATAAAAAGTTCCGGGCACATGAAGTCCGATAGCAAAGCCTGTTTCCACGTCCTGTCCCATCTCATCAGGCAGAAGCCATCTTCTGTCACTGCAGGAAAACTCCATTTTATTTCTGTAACCGAAAATCCGTTCTGAAGGGATTGTCTGGTGGATAACGGCATCCTCAACAAAGCCGATATGTTTAAGGGAATCTGTCACATGCTGCTGTTTGTAGGAAATTTGTTTATCATATTTTAAAAACTGCCACTTGCAGCCCCCGCAGAGACCGCTGAACTTACAGGGGGGATTTATCCTGTATGGTGAGGGTTCAAGAAGTTTAAGAATGCGACCATTGGCAAAATTTTTCTTTTTTTTAATTATCCGAATCGACACAAGATCTAACGGCACAGCCTGATCAACAAAAACAGCAAGGCCGTCAACACGCGCAATGCCTTTGCCGCCAAAGGCCATATCCGTGATCCTAAGATCTATAATTTGTCCTTTTTTAATTGTCATATTCTTAAATTTTGTTTATCCTGCTGAATTATCTTTAAAAGAGTTGATAATTTTTTAAAGGATTCAAGGGGTCAAGAGCCCAAGGGTTCGAGTCGAATGCTTAAAAATTAGATAACCGTTCACGGTTACAATTTCTTGCCCCTTTGATCCCTTGAATCGAGTCCTTTTCTCCAACTAAATTGGAGAAGAACCATCCTGTTATCCTATCAGAATGTTTTTAAATACGCTAAACTAGAAATGAAATCAATCTGTAAAAAAATAAGTTTTTTATCCGATAATTTCCTGCTTAGTGGGACGCTTCATATACCGGCTATTGAGAAAGGCCCTGTTGTTATAGGTTCTCACGGTCTTCTGAGTAGCGGAAATTCTCCGAAACAAATCGAACTGGCAAGAAGATGTAACGGTTTTGGCATTGCATTTTTCAGATTTGACCATCGCGGCTGTGGGAAAAGCGAAGGAGTTTTTAAAGAAGTCACTTCACTTGATGCCAGGCGCACGGATATTCTTAGTGCCATTGAAACTATTCGCGGCCAGGGCTACATTGGCAGCAGGATAGGACTCTTCGGGAGTAGCATGGGAGGAGCTGCATGTATATCGGCGGCAGGCACAACTAAGATAGATTCTATGGTTGTCAGTGCTGCCCCGTTGAGAAGTCGCATGATAAAAAGGCCGGAAGAAAAAGAAGATAAAGTAGAATATAAAAAACTTTTCTTTGACATATCAGACAAACTTTCCGGAATTAATAATATACTCATTTTCCACGGAGATGCCGACCAGGTGGTGCCATTTTCAAATGCACTTGAACTATACGAAAAGGCAGGGGATACTAAAAAATTAATAATACAGGAAAACGGAGATCATTTGATGAGCAATAAGGGCCACCAAAAAGAGTTTATTCGTGAAGCCGGGTTATGGTTTAAAAATGGGTTATTTGCTGAGGTCTAAAAGTTCTCTTCGCAAAAGATCCAGTGCTGTTATTGCAAAGATTTTTTTATTCATTAAGCGGTTGAAAGACGAAAAATGAAAGCGATGTGCATAGACTGCGTCAGGAGTCGCCAGGCCGATACAGACTGTTCCAACAGGTTTGCTTTCAGTTCCGCCATCCGGGCCTGCAATACCTGTTGTTGAAAGACCGCAAGTTGCCCCGGTAATACGTTTAGCACCTTTTGCCATCTCTTTTGCAGTCTCTTCATGTACTGCACCGTATTTTTTTAGCGTAGAAGGAGAAACACCAAGAATCTTTATTTTAGATTTATTTGAATAGGTGACTCCTGAAAAGAGAAAAAAATCCGAACTGCCCGGAACGTTTGTAAACAAGTGGGATATAAGCCCTCCTGTACAGCTTTCGGCTACTGCTATGGTCGCCTTTTTCCCAATAAGAAGATCACCGACTACCTTTTCCATGGAGCTGCCATTAGAAGAAACTATCCTTTTACCGATTTTTTGTGATATCCAGTCAGCTGCTTTATCCAATAATTCATTAAGGTTATTTTCATCTTCTCCGCTTCCGTAAAGTTTTACCTGGATGACCGGAAAATTAGCACGCAGGCCAAGTTTCAGTTCTTTAAAAAGATCGGGAAAACCGGTAAGTTTTTCATTTACGGCTGCTTCTGTAAGTCCGAAGGTAGATATAGTCCTGTTTTGGCAATAAGCTCTGATTTTTCCCTGAAGTTTTTCAATATGAGGTAAAACTTTATCTGAAAGCATTTTTCGCATTTCAGGCGGAACACCGGGAAGAAAGAAAAAAAGGCACCTATCTATTTTTAAAGAAAAACCCGGGGCTGAACCAATTGGATTGAACAAGCAGTCAGAGCCTTCCGGCAGCAGGGCCTGTTTTTTGTTTGATGAAGTAAAAAGGCGTTTTCGGGTTTTAAAAAATTCTTCAACAGAGCTCAAAGCCTTTTTGTTTAAAATAAGCTCCACTCCGGCGGCTTTAGCTGCTGTCTCGGAAGTTAAATCATCTGATGTGGGTCCCAGACCGCCCGTTACGACGCATATGTCGGTACGCCCGCCTATTTCCCTTAGGATGGCTGTAAGAATATCCGAGTCGTCTCCGACACAACTGTGTCTGACTACAGATATACCTGTTTCTTCAAGCTTTTGTGAAATATAAGCCGAGTTGCTGTCAACCAGAGCACCAGACCTGATTTCATCACCTGTTGCAAGAATTTCTGCTTTCATTATCATTTATTTCCAGACAAAAAGTGAGTTTAAGTGTCGCTACGCTCCGACTTTTTTAATGGCAAATCCGAATATTTCTAACTTCTGTCTTGATGAGCGCCACTGCGTAGCTTGAAGAGCAGTCCTTAAGGCTTTAAAGACCGGCCTGACGGCCTTGAGGACCCGCTACACTGGGCTTGAAGCCTAAATCGAAGCGGTCATTAAGCAAAGCGTTCCTCTATCTTCTGCTATTTTTTCGGCGGTGATAATACAAACATGGATGGAGAAATAGCTGCATCAGCTATGTACCTTTTGATATCAAGTATAAAACCTGCGCCGGCATCATTTGAAATTACCAGCTTTAAAGGTACATGATAATCTTTGATATGTTGCATCGTTTTAAATGCTGCACGATATTTAAGAGAGCCGTCTGACTTGAATATCTCAACCTTCTGGATATCTGACTTGTTTTCATCCAGATATATCTTTTCAATAACGCCTCGCCATCTTTTTTTTAAGACAAGTATATAGCCTTTATTTAATTTATTTTTTATTAAACTGGCTGATGTGTATTCGTGTATCGGTATGCGACCGGATATAAGTGAAACGACATCGCGGGATCGAATAGGAATTGAAACCAGCTTATCAAGACGGGCATCGGTTGAGCGGATTTTTTTAAAAGAAGATGGTTTGGTGGTTAAATCAAGATAGTATAGGAAATTTCCGTCAGTTGAAAATTTTATTACAGGATGTCCGGAAACAAGAACAACAATGAGCAGGCTTGACGGGCTATCGCCGGCCCACGCAACACGCTCATCAATTCCGGGGTTATTATTATGCCACAGCTTTATTCTGCCGATGCCTTTGAAAGCTTTGAGGTTTTGATTTTTTATTTTCAGAGATGAAAGCAGATGCAAAGATTCAACATGATCTGCGGATTTTTCAGGTATCCTGCCGGTAAGGATTGCGCATGAAGAGAAAAGAAAAGAGGCGGCAGTAAGGGAAAATATTAAACTTATAAGTTTCATTAGTTAGTGTCTGAACTAAAACTCTTTTTATATCATTAAAAAACCGGTTAACAGTTAAAGAAAAGTATTTAAGGATTCAGAATACAGGCCCCGGAAGTCTGCCTTTTGCCTTCTGCCTCTGTGCCTTCTGCCTTTTTGAGGTTAGGGTTTTTCAATTGTCAGCTCTTTAATTTTTATTTCAAGCTGTGTTTTATCCTTTTTCTTATTTTTTAAAGAACGTTTGTAAAATTTAAGAGCATTTACCCGGTCGTTTGTTTTAAGATAGGCATCTCCGAGATGTTCCAGCATAATTGG
>JASJGP010000158.1:0-3037 GCA_033791485.1 Desulfobacterales bacterium
AGGAAAACCTGAATAAAAGTAAAAAGTGGTCTATGTAGGGTAAAATGAAAAAAGATTTTCATAATTGATAATTATAAAACGATTCAAAAAAAGAATGTGATACTTATATCACTTTTAAAAAAAATGCAGCATGAAAATATATATGTTGTACCGGCAGTGAGAGAGTTGGTTTCTGAACAGGAAGGAGAGACTGGAAAAGCATCGAAACCTGAGAAGCCGCCTCTTTGATTTTATTAATTAGCAGGGCGAAAAGAATTCTTATAATATTAGGTAAATCTATTGAATTCTTTTATATGAATTCATAAAGTTTACATAATATATCTTATCGGACGTTGTAAAATTATTTAAACTGAAAAGTTTTATGGATAGAGATAAATGGCGATAGACATGCAGCATGTTTATACAGTTTCACAACTCAATTCAGAAATAAAATTATTACTTGAAGAAAAATTTCCTTTTGTCTGGATTTCAGGAGAAATATCAAATTGCAAAATGCCTGGATCAGGTCATCTTTATTTCACCTTAAAAGATGAAAATTCACAGATGAGCTGCGTTATGTTCAGAGGGCAGAATCAAAACTTAAAATTTGACATCGAAGATGGTCTGAGTATTACCGGTTTAGGAAGGATAAGTTTGTATGAACCCAGGGGCACTTATCAGCTAATATTTGAATATATCGAACCAAAAGGTATAGGTGCCCTGCAAATAGCCTTTGAGCAGCTTAAAGAGCGTCTCACGTCTGAAGGTCTTTTTGATGATAAATACAAAAAAACCCTCCCCTTCCTGCCCAAAAAAATAAGCTTGATAACTTCTCCCACCGGAGCGGTTGTACACGATATTTTAAATATAATCGACAGACGCTTTCCGAATCTTTTCATTGAAATAGTTCCGGTTAAAGTTCAGGGGGAAAATGCGGAAAAAGAAATTGTTAATGCACTGGAATTGCTAAACACATTAAATGATACAGATATTATTATTATGGCAAGAGGTGGTGGTTCATTAGAAGACCTGAATGCATTTAATTCGGAAAATGTTGCAAGAGCTGTTTTTTCAGCAAAAATTCCTGTTGTTTCAGCCATTGGTCATGAAACCGATTTTACAATTTCTGATTTTGTTGCGGATCTTCGGGCTCCCACACCCTCCGCTGCTGCCGAACTGGTTGTGCCAAGTAAAGATGAATTAAAACGAAGGCATGAAGATATTTTTTCAAAGCTTAAATCAAATATTTGGCAATATATTGAAAAACATCGCTATATTTTGGCACAGGTTTCAAAGAGTCTTGTTGATCCAAAGAGAAAAGTGCAAGATTTGAGACTAAAAACAGATGACTTTACAACCCGTTTAACTAAAATATTTTTAAATAGCATTAATCAAAAACGTGAACAATTTAAATTGTGGAATGATTTACTATTTACAAATAATCCAATAAGTTACATTGCTAATCTTAATGAAAAACTTGTGAACAATACTGATAAGCTATCGACATTAAATACTATATATCTAAACAACAAACGATCTTTGCTTCGAGAAAATAAAGGCAGACTTTATGCTTTGAACCCAACTGCAATTTTAAAACGCGGGTACAGCATCACAAGAACAATTCCGGGTGCCGATGTTGTCAAAACCGCACATTCAGTCTCCATTGGCCAGAATCTTGAAGTGATGCTTGCAAAGGGATCGTTGGCCGTTAATGTGAATAAAATAGCTAAAAGCTCATAACTCAACAGCTAAATAGCTTACAAGGAAACAAGCCATGTCAAAAACAACCTTTGAACAATCGATGAAAAAGCTTGAACAAATTGTTCAGGAACTTGAATCCGGAGACCTTCCACTTGAAGAGGCAATGCAAAAATTTGAAGAAGGGATAAAGCTTTCCAGGCTATGCTCGAAAAAACTTGATGAAACAGAAAAAAAGACAACCCTTTTATTGCAGGATCAAAAAGGAAATGTATCGGAAAAACCATTTGAATCCGAAATATGAAAAGACTAATGCAACCAACCGTGAACTGTGAACCTGACAACCTGAGCAATTACGATCTAACAGCATATCTAAATGCTAAAAAAAAGATGATTAACAACGAGCTTGATAAAATCTTCAGGGATTTTGCAAGTTCCAGCCGAATTGTAAAGGCAATGAAATATTCTTTAATGGCAGGAGGAAAACGTATAAGGCCAGTTTTGTGCCTGGCTGCAACTGAAGCTGTTGGTGGAAATTTAGAATCCGCCCTGCCTGCAGCATGCGCACTTGAGATGATTCATACCTATTCATTAATCCATGACGATCTGCCGGCAATGGATAATGACGTACTGCGAAGGGGAAAACCGACCTGCCATGTTGCATTTGATGAAGCAACCGCAATTCTTACCGGGGATGCTCTCCTTACTCTGGCCTTCCAGAACCTTTCATCACCTTTAAATATAAAAGAAAGTCAGGCTTTGGTATGGCTTAATGTTATACATATCATTTCCATTGCAGCCGGATACAAAGGTATGATCGATGGACAGATGAAAGATATTATTTCTGAAGGTACATCGCTTTCTTTAGATGATCTTAAAAATATGCATGCTTTAAAAACAGGAGCCCTTATTGAAGCGTCAATTTTTTCAGGAGCTATTTTAGGTAATGGAAGTCAAGAGCAAATTAATCAGCTTGGAATCTATGCAAAAAATTTAGGGCTTGCATTTCAGGTAACAGATGACATTCTAAATGTTGAAGGAAATCCTGCGGTTATGGGAAAAGCGGTTGGTACGGATAAAAATCGTAAAAAAAGTACCTACCCTCTTAGTATGGGATTAATAGAATCTAAAATATTTGCAACAAATATTGTCAATAATGCCTTGAAAGCGATAGAAAATTTTGATAAAAAGGCTGATCCCCTCAGGGCTGTTGCAAAGTATATATTAAAAAGAAAAAAGTGACCGGTGTATCGTGTATGATTTCTGGTTGCTCGTTGCTGGGTTCTACATGACAAAAAGTGTTCTTGAAAAAATAAATTCCCCTGATGATTTAAGGAAACTCCCTCGATCAGATTGACCT
>JASJGP010000159.1:0-6006 GCA_033791485.1 Desulfobacterales bacterium
CGCATGGGAACCTCGGCATCGATAAGATAATTCGTAAAGGCCAGTGATACGCCGATTATCAATAAAATTCCACCGCATACAACCATCGACTCGCGCATTATGGCTGGAAGCCGGGAAAGCTGTATCTCTTTGTAAACAAAAACCTCAACTACTATTATATAAATTGCAGTAACCGCTGCAACTTCTGATATTGTCAGGAAACCTCCGTAAACGCCAATCAGTACAAAAAGCGGCAGAGGAATCTCCCAGGCTGCTTCCCGCATAGCGGAAAACGCTTCTTTACCGGAAAATGGTGTTTTGGGTTCAGGATTGTTCCTGCTTGCCCATAAACTCCAGCAAGACAACAAAACAACCATGAGAATACCCGGAAGAATGCCTGCCAGGAACAGGTTGGAAATAGTGACATCGTGTCCTGTATTCATTTGCTGTGCAATAATTCCGTATAGAATGAGCGGTAACGATGGCGGAAATAACAGCCCGAGACTGCCGGATGTGGTCACAAGACCAAGACTGAATTTTTCTGTATATTTACCCTGTTTTAGCGCCGGATATAAAAGCGCGCCCAGGGCAACTATGGTTACACCTGATGCGCCTGTAAAAGCGGTAAATAAAGCGCAGGTGACAAGGGCCACTATTGCAAGCCCGCCCGGCATCCAGCCTAAAAAAACACGTGTCAAACGTACCAGTCGCTCTGATGTCTTGCTTTCTCCCATTATATACCCGGCAAGGGTAAACAGGGGAAGCGCCATTAAAAGGGGGGCGTCGGCGATTCGATAAATTTCGATGGTTATAACCGACAGATCAACTCCTGAATGGCAAAAACCGATCATAGCAACTGCTAAAATTACAGCGAACAGCGGTGTGCCGATAAGGGCTGCTAAAATTATTAAGAATAAAAGAATATATAATATCACGATGAGGATTTAATTGTTTTTGAAAAAGTTATTATAGACAACATAAAATAGCGAAGGGCAATAACGATAAAAGCAATGGGAATGATTGCTTCACATACCCAGATCGGCACCTGGGCAAAGGCCATATATCCTTCATCAAACTCTATTTTTACGAAACGTAAGGTGTAAAAAGCTGCAACCGAACAAACCGCTGCAGTAAAAAATTCCACAGCGCCTTTAACGGTATTTCCGACTCGTTTAGGCAGATAACGGGAAAGTATATCAATATTGATGTGATTACCCCGCCTGCTTGCCACCATGGCACCGGCAAGGCCAACCCACAGTACCAGAATACGCACCAGAATATCACCCCAGATAATTCCGGTTCCAAACAGGTTTCTCATTAAAATCTGCAAAACCGCCATTGCAAGCATTGAAAGCAGCAACACCACCAAAATGCCGTTTTCCACCCGGTATAAAAATGCCTGGACCTGCTTGAAATATGAATTGTCGAGTTTGTTATTCATCTGTTTTGTACCCGTTCACGCCCATTTGTAACAAAAAAGTCGCACAATCTCCTTCCTGTAAGCGTCCACAGGTGCTACCGGTGTGAGTGCTCAGGGCGATCAGCTACATTCTACTATGCTTGTTGCCCTGAACGCGCGCAGATGCGCGGTGCCTGCGAACGCTTACTCTGTTTTGCGAGGTTTTGAACGGTAATCTTCTAAATTATGTTGCAGGGTGTTAACAATCTCCTGTGAAATTTGGCCTGAATCGATTACATTTCCGGTTACTTCCAGAGCTAATTCCTTCCATTCTTTCAGAGTTTTGTCGTCCGGCATCACCGATTTAATGCCCTGTTTGCGCAGAGCCTCCAGAGCATTTATATTATCTTTCCGATTTTCCCGGTCGAACTGTCTGTATATCCGGGACATAACATTGCGTACTACCTGTTGATCAGCCAGGGGAATTTTTTTAAATGCTTTTTTATCTATTGCAAGCAACCCGCAAATATACATAAGCGGGGTATTCGTTATATAGTCAACCTGGGTATACCATTGTAGAGCAATAGCTCCAATCGCTGAAGCAGTCACTGTATTGATTAATCCTGTTTGCAGGGCTGTACGAACTTCTGCAAGAGGCAGGGGAATGGGTGTTGAACCCATGATTTTAAAGGTTTCTATGCCCAATTCATCATTTTCCGGTATCCAGACTTTATTTTTCCGTACGTCATCGTTGTTTTTCACAGGCGTTTTGGACATCAAATAAGCAAAACCACCTTCAGCCAGTCCGAATATTACGAAGCCGCCTTTTTTCAATCCGTCAATAATGAGCCTGTCCATACGTTTTCTAACGTAATCGACTTCATCAAATGATTTAAATACCATGGGCAGGTTATAAACCAGGATATCGGGATAAAATTTTGATAAACTCCCGGATGTCAGAATTCCTCCATGCAACTGACCGATACGAATCTTGCGCAGGACTGCTTTATCGTCGCCCATAATTCCTCCGGGATAAAATTTAAAACGCACCCGTTTGTCGGTTTTTTGAGCTATCTCCTCTGCGCCTTGCCGCATTGCAATCATCCAGTTGGATCCATCGGGAGACAATGTGGCGATTTTGAGCACTACGGCATGGGCCTGACTTGACAGCAAGAAAAACAATACGATAAAAGCGGTACGCAGCATACCTGACATATCATTATCCTAACCCGGATAAGCCGGAAAATCATAAAATAAAATCATATCAAGCGTCTTTAAATTTAACCACGGATTTGTACGGAAATTTTACAGATATTAAAAATTAAGATTCATTGCCTCTCCGTTAAACTCCGTGGTAATTTTATTTAAAAAAGCTAAAATATTACTATAAAATCAAAAATGACGATCTCGTAAAAAATAACGCCGATGGCTAAGTAGAAAGTTTTATATACAAGGCGCAGAGGTTTTTCAGGGACGAGGCAATACATGTAGTATGCCGAGTGTCTGAAAAATCGCTGTAACGCAGTAGATGGGATTTTCTACGACGCCATCAAAAATAATTATCAGCACTATCAAGGAGTTCCTGTGCCTCTTTCCGGGCTAAAGTGTTAATAAGAGCGTAGCCGGGTAAGTTGGGATCGGCTTTTAGGACTTCATGTAACAGCCGGTCATGCAGTTTTCTGTCAAACATCAGGCGGGCGTATTGCCTGGCGAAAGTTACTTTCACCATCAGGTTCCTGCCACCTGACATTTCAATGGCTTGCTCAAAATGCTTACGTCCCTCCTCAGCCCGGCCTCCCAATGCCGGCGGGAGCAATGTTGAAAATACACCCAGATAAAAATGAGCACTGCCATCCTCGTATAACTCGTCCAGCTCTACCACACGCTTCATAATTGCTTCAACACGTGAAAGTTCGGCAATAGCAATTAAGCTGTCCTTGTGTGCCTGAATCCAGCCGGCCCAGGCTTCTCCAAGAGCATATAATACCGGTACATCCTGAACGTTCATCCCTGCTATGACCTCTACAAAGGCTCGGTACCTGTTGCTGCGCATTGAACAGGCCTCAGGCCTGCGTGCGCAAACAGCGCGGAATGCGTAGCTTAGCGCTTTATCGGTCAGTTTTTTTGCTCTTACCTTATCTTTAATAAAAACAGTGGTATAAGCAGTATATAACTTGGCAGCCGAACAAAGCAATGAAACATTGTCAGGTTCTCCCTGTACCAGGCCATCAACCATCAAAAGGTAAGCAGGCCCTCCTGATTCAACTGTTGCCAGGTCATCATTATTAAGAATGGCTGCAGACAGGTTGCTTACAAGATCGCCGGTAGCTTTTGAAATAATAAAAGAGCAGCCGGCAATAGCGCAGATACCCGGCAAAATTAATAATAGCTTTACAACGGTAAGAAGGATTGCCAATCGTGTGCTCTTATTATTTGTTACGTCAGGTATGAAATTTAATTTCAACATTTTTATAACATCCGCCGGTTAATCACCCAGTACCTCTTTTAACTTCATTGCCATCTCTGATATTGAAAACGGTTTTTGAATAATGCCTTGAGCTTTTATTTTCAAATCATCATTAATGTCTTCAACCATATATCCAGTTGAAATAACGATCTTTATGTTCGGCCGAAGTTCCTGAATCCTTTCGCACACCTTGTCACCCAGAATATCCGGTAGGCCGATATCAAGTATAGCCAGGTCAATGTCTTCGCCGGCGGTCTCAACAATGCTGATTGCCTCCATGCCGGTATTCACCGTTAAAACCTTGTAGCCAAGATATTCCAATGCCAAACGGCTTGTTTCCAAGACTTCTTCTTCATCATCTATAATAAGTATTGTCCCTTCACCTTTTGAAATTGCAGCTATTTCTTTTTTCTCTCTTAATAAAACCTCTTCAGTGTCAGCAGAGACAGGCAGGTAAATACTCACGACAGCGCCTTTGCCCGGTTCGGAATCAATTTCAATCCAGCCTCCATGATTAATAATAACGCCATATGATGCAGCCATGCCAAGTCCGCGACCCTGAAGCTTTGTGGAATAAAACGGTTCAAAAATTCTTTCCTTTGATTCACTGTCAAGACCTTTGCCGTCATCTTCCACTGTAAGCCGGACATACTGCCCGACTTTAAGACCGGGATGCTGCATGGCGTATTTGACATCAACGTCTTTCTTTTGAACTGCAACCCGAATAGAACCCGATTTTTCTATAGCCTCTGATGCATTGCTCATAACAGCAGAAAAAACCATTTGCAATTGAGTTGCATCAGCTTTAATAATCGGAATATCCTTTTCAAAATTCATAACCACTTTTATTGATTGATTCATGCTGTGTTCGATTAAAGGGAGTGTTTCTTTCACAAGCTCCCTCACTGATAACTGTCTTTCCTGATATTTACCACCTCTTGCATAGGCAAGCAACTGACTGGTCAAATTGGTCATGCGAGTGGTTAAACCGAATAAACGCTCACCAAATTCTTTGATTTTATTATCACCCTCATATTCCATCTGCAGAAGTTCTGTATTGCCGGTTATCCCACTTAAAATGTTATTAAACTGATGAGCAATTCCGCCTGCTAAGGTGCTGATTGCATCCATCCTTTTTGCCTGCTGGAGCTGTGTTTGAAGCCGCTTTTGATTTGTAATATTGAGGGCTGTTATGATTGCGCCATTTGAAAAAGGCGCTATTCTTATATAAAGAAAATTGTCATTGTACTTTTGTTCGGGGAACTCTTTGGATATATTAGACTTGATGCACTCCATTAACTCGTTGTACATGTTGATGTCGTGCTTTCCGGCATAGTCTTTGTACATGATATTCCCAATTTGTGGCACCTTGTCACCGGAATTAATTTTGGCCAGGTTATACCCGGTCACCCGGGCATCATGATCGACGGTGATTGTTTCGATAGGATTATACTCGAATAAGGTGCGGTATCGCTCCTCTCCTTCCTTCAAAGATTTTTCAGTTTTCCTGAATTTGTTTATGGATGCCTGGGCATGGGAACCAAAAATTATGAAAAGGCATAAAACAACAACCCGAATATAAATGTTGTATAGATCAGCTCCGATGAGTTCAGCAATAATATTATATTTATTGAAAAAGAATATATTTAGAATAGAATCAATAATCCAGTAAGCTGTGGCTATAAAAATTGCGGCGAGCATCATCGAATCTAAAATTCTTTTGCGGTTTCCATTTTTATTCAGCACGTTACGTGTCCTCCCCTTATTCGAACCAATTCCTCAATTTTGATGGCGTCGTAGAAAGTCCCATCTAATGCGTTGCAGCGATTTTTCAGGAACTCGACATACTACATGTATTGCCTCGTCCCTGAAAAACCACTGTGCCTTTTTATCCCGCTGATTTTTAGCGGGGGTATATGGACCTTGGGACGATGCCGTAAGTGATACTGTTTACGAGTTCATCAATCTGATTCTTCTCCAAATTAGTTGAAGAAGAGGTTTCGAGAGTTCAACGGTTCACAGTTGGTTGCATTTTTGCCCCTCGTATTTTCTAAGATAATTAATAAATCCTCGTGTTGCAGCGCGTGTTCGTCTTGCCTGTTCATAAACATCTTCAAATTCTTCTTGTGCAGTATATTTCATGTCTAACGCAACATAAAGT
>JASJGP010000160.1:0-2588 GCA_033791485.1 Desulfobacterales bacterium
GGCAGGATGCTTCATTTTTATGAAAGACACTTATATGAGGCGGGGTATAAAAATATCTATAAAAAAGTTCAGGATAGACTTTCTTTACTGATTGATCCAAAAACACTTCTTGACCGCACCATAAACTATGGGCTCTATTATGCATGCAATTTTCTTACAACCGGAAACAAGCTGGCTATTGAGATTTTAAATGAGAATATTGAACGCGGAAAAATTAAAGTCGGCATTCCTGTAAAGCTCGGATTTCACAGCAGGCCGAGTCTTTTGGTGGCAAAGGTTGTACAACACTATGGAGGTGAGGTCCAATTGTGTGTTAAGGAGGATAGATTTGATGCAAGTAGCGTGCTTGATATTCAATGGGCAGGAGGAAAAATTCAAAAAGAAAATATTTCTAAAGTTGTTTTTAAAGGAGATATGCGTGCTTTAAAAGATATCGAAATTCTTGCTGGTGTTAATTACGGTGAAGATACTATGGGAAAAGGAGTGCCACTTCCCAAAGAACTGAAGTATTTGAAGTAAAAGAGCTAATTTCAAAGAGCGACAGTCTCGTAAAAAGTTACACCGATGGCTAAGTAGAAAGTTCCATATACAAGGCGCAGCGGTTTTTCAGGTACGAGGCAATACATGTAGTATGCCGAGTGTCTGAAAAACCGTTGCAACGCAGTAGAGGGGACTTTCTACGACGCCATCAAGATTGGAGTATTATGGTTTCAGCGGTAATTGTTGCAGCAGGAAAAGGTATCAGAATGAACGATACTGTGCGAAAGCAATACCTACCACTTGCCGGGCGTCCTGTTTTATCTCATACGCTGGCTGTATTTGATGGGTGTAATTTAATAAGCAAAATATTTCTTGTAGTTCCCCAAAAGGACTTTGATTATTGCAGAAACAATATTCTTCCAACGCTTAAAAAAGATATTAATCTTGTTGCCGGTGGGAAAGCGCGTCAAGACTCTGTTTATAATGGCCTGATAGCAGTTGGTAAAAATAATGGGGTAGTCATTATTCATGACGGCGTACGTCCATTTGCGAATAAAGAGATGCTGGAATCATGTGTAAAAGGAGCAAAAAAGTATGGTGCATGTATAATCGGAGTTCCTGCACAGGATACTCTAAAGAAGATAAGCAGTTTAGGGAATATTGAAAAAACGATAGAAAGAAATAATATTTGGCTTGCTCAGACACCTCAGGCTTTTAAATATAATATAATAAAAAAGGCCCATGAATATGCAAGGATGAAAGGGTATGCAGGAACGGACGATGCAACTTTAGTTGAAAAAACAGGGCATTTTGTAAAGATTATAAAAGGCAGCAAAACCAATATTAAAATTACAACCAGAGAAGATTTAAGACTCGCGGAGGTAATGCTTCAGGCGGGGTTAGAATAATTAAGGGAAATATAACATATCAACGTCTGAATCCATCCAAGCCGGAAAGGTTTTTCTATAATCTTTAAGTGTATTAAAGGATAAGGCCGTTGTATAAGTGCATTCTTCATCATGCTTTTGAAAAATGATTTTTCCAAGAGGATCGATTACAGAAGAATCACCGCTATAGAAAAGACCGTTTCCATCCACGCCAACTCGATTCACACCTATAACATAGCATTGGTTTTCGATAGCCCTTGCCTGCAGCAAAGATTTCCAATGCATAGAGCGTTTTTCAGGCCAGTTTGCAATAAATACGGCAATATCATACTGGTTTTTAATGTTTCTTGTCCAGGCAGGAAATCGCAAATCATAGCAGATAAATGGTCTTATTTTCCAACCGTTTAATTCAACAGTAATATTTTCGACACCTGCACTATATATTTTCTCTTCACCTGCAAAGCGAAAAAGATGCTTTTTATCGTAGGTAAACAGGCGTCCGTCCGGCTTGGCCCAAAGCAACCTGTTGAAATACATGTCGTTACTTTTAAAAATGATACTTCCTACAATATCGGCGTTTATTTGGCTTGATATTTTCTGAAGCCACTTGATCGAAGACCCATTTATGCCTTGTGCAAGGTTTGCAGCATTCATGCTGAAACCGGTTGTAAACATTTCCGGCAAAATAATGAGATCGGTCTTTTCGCTGATGTCGTTAATTTTATCATCAAATAAAGCAAGATTGTCGTTAATATTTTCCCAGACAGGGTCTGACTGAATTAATGTTATTTTTAAATCTCGCATAAAATTTCGGCAGCCTTTTCTAAAGTTTCCTCCTTTTTTGCAAAACAAAACCGCAAAACATTAAAGTCATCCCCCTGATGATAAAAAGAAGAAGGGGGAATAGAAGCTACTTTAGATTTAACAGTAAGATTTTTTGAAAAAACCATATCACTTTCTTTAGAAATGAGTGAATAATCAAGCATCTGAAAATACGTCCCTTTACAGGGCAGGGCTTTAAATCGTGATTTATTTATAAGAGATAAAAATTTATCTCTCTTTTTTTGATAGAATGCGGAAAGATTCAGATACACATCTTTGTTTTGCATAAATTCTGCAAATGCATATTGAATGGGTGTATTTGATGCAAATGTTAGAAACTGGTGAATTTTCTGAAATTCTCCGGAAAGCGGTTCAGGTGCCAAGCAATATCCGATTTTC
>JASJGP010000161.1:0-4897 GCA_033791485.1 Desulfobacterales bacterium
TATTCATTAACTTAAGCCACTTTTATATCGATAATCCATTGAACAGCTTCATAAAGATCTTGGGCGATGTGGTCAGGATAAATTTTCTTTTCAGCCAGAGTCTTTTCAGCTTCAGCTCCTTTCCCGGTTTTAACCAAAACAGCAATTCCACATCCGGCATTACGCGCACACTCGATATCCTTTGCACTGTCTCCCACCATTACTGCATCTTGAAGATCAATGCTGTAAGCTTTTTGAGCCTGATAAATCAGTCCCGGTTTGGGTTTGCGGCAGTCGCAACTATCTTCAGGGATGTGAGGACAGAAAAAAATGTCATTGATCAATCCACCGCCGGATCTGACTTCATTTTTCATCATGGTATGGATATAATCAAGCCCTTTTCCGGATACCATGTTGCGATTTATAACCGACTGGTTTGTAATCACAATTATATTAAATCCTTTTAAAGCCAGCTCTTTTATTGCTTCAATGCTTCGTGGAATAAATTTAAATTCCGACCAGCTTTTTATATAATCCGAACGGTCAAGATTGATGACTCCGTCTCTGTCCAGAAAAACAACATTCTCAAGTTTCTCCACGATATCTGGTTTCTGCTGCGCTGAACTCATTTTCTTAAGCCAATCACACCTATTCCGCTATAATAATCGGATCGTATCCGTCATCTGTAAGGATCTTTTCGTATGCTCTTGCCTGTTCCAATGTCGAAAATTTTCCTGCCCGTACTCTGTAAAAAGTTTCGCTGCCGCTATCAAATTCAGCAATATGAGAATTCTTGTGGTTTTCACCCAGATCTGCCTTGAGTTTCTCAGCATTTTGCCTGTCAATAAATGCACCGATCTGAAATGTAAAATTCCCGGAATAATAATCGACCGGGGTATATGATTTTTCGTTTTTGTTTTCTGTCTCCGGCTTTACAGCAGCTCCCAGGGCAACAATTTCAACGGTGGCTGTTCCTGGCCCGACTACTCCCAGTTCCTGCGCAGCTTTGTAAGAAAGGTCAATAATTCTGCCCCTGACAAAAGGACCTCTGTCATTTATACGCACATCGAGTTTTTTACCATTGGAAAGGTTATGCACCCTGACATATGTATCGAAAGGCAGGGTTTTGTGAGCTGCGGAACTTTTGTACATGTCATAAGTTTCACCGTTTGAAGTCTTTCTGCCGTGAAACTTCTTGCCATACCACGAGGCCAGTCCGCGTTGACGAAAGCCGTGTGAAGATGGAATCGGTTGATACCATTCCCCTAAAGCCTTATACGGTTTAGGCCGTTTAGGCTGAGTTGTATGCCCGGGTGAAGGTTTTCCCGGGGCCCTTGGTGAAGGCTTTAAAACAGTGCAGCCGCTTAAAAAAAATGCCAGGAAAATACCCAGCACAAAATATCTTGATAAAATAACTTTTTTCTTTTTTTTCAATTATATTACCTTTTATGGCGTCGTAAAAAGTCATTTTTAACCACTAAGCGCGCAGAGAACACAGAGAATATTTTATTAAGTATTTACCTCCGTGAGCTCCGTGTTCTCTGTGGTAAATTCGACTTTTCACGAGACCATCTTATTTGGTTGTATGGTGATTTTTGTTATCAAATGCAATCTCTAAAACATCCATCATCTTTTCTACAAAATGAAACTTGATCTCCTTTTGAACCTTTTTAGGTATGTCTTCCAAGTCCTTTTGGTTCCATTGAGGCAGAATAATCGTTTTTATACCACCGCGATGAGCTGCAAGAACTTTTTCCTTAACACCTCCTATGGGAAGGACCTGCCCTCTTAACGTTATTTCACCGGTCATAGCAAGGTCTTTCCTTATGGTTTTTTTAGTCAAAAGTGAAGCCAGGGCGGTCAGCATGGTAACACCTGCAGAAGGACCGTCTTTTGGGATAGCCCCTGCAGGTACATGAATATGAATATCCATATTTTCGAAGAAATTATCATCAATACCTAAAGAAGCCGTATTTGACCGTATAAAGCTCAAAGCCGCATTGGCAGATTCTTTCATCACATCACCAAGTTGTCCGGTCAATGTAAGTCCCTTTTTCCCCTTCATGGATGTAGCTTCAATAAATAAAAGCTCCCCACCGGCCTGGGTCCAGGCCAGCCCCATGGCGACACCGGGAGTTGAAGTTCTGGCTTTGGTTTCCGACATCACTCTCACCGGACCAAGATATTTGGAAATATTACCAACTGTGATCGATACTGAATTTACCGTGCCTTCTGCGATGCCGCTGGCAACGCCGCGGCAGATAGCAGCAATCTCCCGTTCCAGGTTTCTTAAACCGGCTTCCCGGGTATACCCCGTAATGATTCGTTTTACAGCGCCCTTGGTAAAAGATATTTGTTCCGCCTTCAAGCCATGTGCACGCCTTTGACGAGGTATGAGGTAACGGTTTGCAATTTTTAATTTTTCATCTTCAGTATATCCCAAAAGCTGAATTACTTCCATTCTGTCTCTTAAAGCGGGGGGAATTGTATCAAGAATATTTGCAGTAGTGATGAACATGACTTTAGATAAATCAAAGGACACATCCAGATAGTGGTCAGAAAAAGAAAAGTTTTGTTCAGGATCCAGCACTTCAAGCAGCGCTGACGAGGGGTCACCACGAAAATCGCTTCCCACTTTATCTATTTCGTCAAGCATAAAAACCGGATTATTAGATCCCGTCCTTCTGATTCCCTGAATAATGCGGCCCGGAAGCGCTCCGACATAGGTACGCCTATGGCCTCTGATTTCAGCCTCGTCTCTTACACCCCCCAGTGAAATACGAAAAAATTCACGACCTAAAGCACGGGCGATGGAACGACCCAGGGATGTTTTGCCGGTACCGGGAGGGCCTACAAAGCATAAAATAGGTCCTTTTGAATCAGGTTTTAACTTTCTTACGGCAATATATTCTATAATGCGTTTTTTTGGTTTTTCAAGACCGAAATGATCTTCATCAAGAATTTTTCTTGCCTTTTTTATATTTAAATTATCCTTTGTACTATCGTGCCATGGAAGCGATGTGATCCAGTCAAGGTATGTTGAAGCAACCGTATATTCTGCGGAAGACGGGTGCATGCGGGAAAGACGGCTAAGTTCACGCTCAGCTTCTTTTTTTGCTTCTTCGGGAAGATCTTTTTCTTCAATTTTTGTTTTGTAATCTTCAGTTTCAACTGTTGCTTCATCCTTTTCGCCAAGTTCTTCTTTGATTGCTTTCAGTTGCTGCCGAAGATAATACTCTCTTTGTGTTTTATCCATATCTCCCTTAACCTGGGATTGAATCTTACTTCCCAGCTCAAGGATGTCTATCTGGTGGTTGGCCAGTCGGGTTACTTCTTTTAACCTTTTTTTTGCATCAATAATTTCGAGTACTTTCTGTTTTTCCTCGGGGGAAGAATTAATGGTGGATGCAATCATATCGGCCAGTATGCCGGGCTCTTGTATCGACCTGGACATTTCCCCAATCTCTGGGGGTAAACCGGGTGAAAGCTTGACGATTTTATTAAACAGGCCGCCAAGGTTGGACATAAGTGCTTCAATCTCGTTATCTTTTTTTTCTTTGCCTTCGAGATTTTCAATCCTGGCCATAGGGTAAGGCTTGCCCTTTTCAAAAGATATTACTTTGAACCTGCTTAATCCCTGGACCAGCAGGTGTGTCTTGTTTTCTTCGCTTTTCGCCATTTTAAGGATCAATGCGCTTGTACCGACTTTTGCCAAATCTTCCTCAGATTGAATGGGTTCATTTGTCTTTTTTTTAGAAAAAAGAAGGCCGACAATTCGTTTTTTAGCCATCGCTTCATCGATGAGTTGGATCGATTCGCTTTGCATAACGACAAGGGGTAAAACCATTTTAGGAAAAAGAGCCGCATCAAAAAGGGGAAGGATGGGAAGAATCTGGGGAATATCTTCGGTGCTAAAATCGATTGATGAATTCTGTTGGGTCATATTGCCTCCAAAAGCAAATTATCCGTCTGATATGGGTATCTTGTGCGTGACATCAACAGGCAGTTTTGAAAGCCTAATTTTAAGAAAGCCATTTGAGTATGATGATGTGACAAGTTCCGTATCTACCGGCGTCGGGAGAAAGAGGATCCGTTCAAACTTTCCGTACTGAATTTCAGCCAGCCTGTAAGTTGTGTTTTTTACAAGTGGTATTTCGCTGCGTTTTCCGTAAATTCTAACTGCCTTGCTGCTAATTTCTACTTCCAGGTTTTCTTTGTCTACCCCGGCAATTTCTGCCTGAATAATTATTTCTTCCGGAGTTTCATAAATATCCATCTGGGGACTCCAGGACCGTTCGGATGATGTAAACATCGGACTCACATGTCGTGGCCTGAACATCTCTTCAAAAGTTTTATCCAATTTTGCGGATAATTGATCAAAATCGTTGCCGAATCGTATTTTAATATAATCCATTTTCAGCTCCTGCAAATTAGGTGCTTTAGCTTTTCTTAATTAAGTAATTTTAGTAAAAAGTAACACCGAAATATGTATTTGTAAAGAGAGTATATTGACAAGCCGTTGGCGGTGATTAAATTTTACTTTAACGAATATAAAAGGAGGTATAATCATGACTATCGTAAAATGGGATCCTTTTAGGAATGTAGCGGCTTTGCAGGACCGTATCAACCGGATATTTGATGAATCCTTTTCCTGCGCCGGTGATATAGAAGACGATATAAGTATGAGTGCCTGGAAACCTTTGGTGGATATTTACGAGACCGATGAAGCGATCATTTTAAAAGCAGAACTTCCGGGGATCAAAAAGGAAGATGTTTCCGTTGAAATAAAAGACAATGTACTCACCCTAAAGGGAGAACGGATAGAAGATAAAGAGGTCAAGGAAGAAAGTTACTTTCGAAAAGAAAGATGTTTCGGAACGTTCAGCAGGGCGTTTAATCTTCAGCACCGCGTTCAACC
>JASJGP010000162.1:0-3118 GCA_033791485.1 Desulfobacterales bacterium
GTTTAGCACAATGGAAAAGTTTGATACTTCCGGTGATGTTACATGTCAAATCGGATTATCCTTCAACCTGTGTGAACACTGGATATTGATAAAGGATGATGAATGGCCAAAAAAAAACCAAAAATAACAACTGAAACCGAAATTATTGAATATGCAATAGAAAGTGCCATAAAACCGGGCGACTTCATCGGTTACAATGAGGGTTGGTCCTTTATTTCAGGCCTTGAAAAGGTAAGCGAGCAAATTGACGGTGTTGCAGACAAAAAACCTCTTCAAGCCGTTGAATTAATAGAAACCTTTATTGCTGTCTGCTACGAGAAAGCTGAAGAGATTGACGACTCAAGCGGATCGCTTGGTATGTTTGTGGAAGAGCTGTTTTGTTCCTGGGTTAACGCCAGGCAGAAGGGAAAGTGTGACCCCGGAGAAACGGTTATCCGGCTTCTTTCCTGGATGGATGATGACGACTATGGCTTTACCTATCAACTGGAAAAAAGTGTATCAAAGGTACTTTCCAAGCAAGGGCTCAATGAATTCGCTGCGGCCATCCGCATACGGTTTGACGCAGAAAGGAATAAAGATCATCACCATCGACAATTGGGGGAAACACTAAAAACCATTTATGCTGCCGGACGTGATTTAAAATCATATGTTTCTATCTGTGAGGAAACCGAACTATTACCGAAAGATTGCGAGATTATTGCAGGCTTACTTTTATCTCACCGAAAACCGGCAAAGGCTTTGGAATGGGTAGAAAAAGGGCTAAAAATTCAGAAAGATGGGCAGTTGTACCGAGGTTCAAGCTATAACCTGGATACCATGAAGCGTGATATCCTAACTAAACTTGGGCGATCTGAGGAAGCACAGGAGGATGCATGGCAAAATTTTTTAAAACACCCTGATGAATTTTCCCACAAAGAGCTGATAAGGCATATTCCGAAACAACAACGTATAGAATGGCATCCTCGTATTCTTGAAGTTATCAATACCGCACCATTAAGCTGTGACACTGCTATGACAGATACTGTGATATTGTGTCATGACCTATATTGGCAAGCCACAAGACTATATGAAAGGTATTTTGTCAAGTATTGTCCGGAAAATACTTGACAAAAAAGATTGGTACCCTATCATTTCAGCAAATGGATAGTGGGGAAAAAATATGAAAGTATCAGAAAAAATAAAAAACAGAATAAAAAAACTGCCGGTCGGCACAACTTTTAAATATCGAGAGCTTAACATCTCAAATGATGAGTATGGTGCTGCTGCTAAAGCAATTGAGAGGCTGATTGCAGAGAAACAAATTAAACGAATATCAACCGGCATTTTTTATAAACCCAAGAAAACAGTATTTGGTGAATTGAAACCCGGAGAAGAGGATTTGCTCCGTCCTTATCTGTTTGTTGGAAACAAAAGAGTTGCTTATATAACAGGCACAGCATTGTATAATAGAATGGGACTTACCACCCAAGTACCTAAGGACATAAAGGTCGCAAGCAAAGTTAGAGAGGTTCGGACCAGGATAGGCAATATAAACGTCAGACGAGTTAAAAGTTATATTGATGTAACCAATAAGAACTACCACCTGCTGGAAATTCTTGATGCACTGAAAGATTTTAAGCAAATTCCGAATTTGAATAAAAAAGCTGCCATAGATCTATTGATTTCCACCATAACATTAATAAAAAAAAAGGACCTTTTCCATCTTGCACAATATGGGAAGGAATATCCGCCTCGGGCCAGGGCATTTTTGGGGGCGTTGTTGGAGAAAATTAATAAAGATATGGAATTTGGGTATTTAAAACAGAGCCTAAATCCATTGACGGAATATAAATTGGGAATAAAACCGGATATGCTTTCAACTGTAGAGAAATGGAATATAAAATAAATTGAACCTTCACCAAAACAAAGACCTTTTTAAAGATGCAGTTATAGCAGCTTCTCAGAGATTTGGTATTCCAGAAATCTATGTAGAAAAAGATTATTGGGTCACCTTGGTGTTAAACGAAATATTTCATTCGGATATAGCCGGTCAAATCGTTTTCAAAGGAGGAACCTGCCTTTCAAAGTGTCATCAACTTATTCAAAGATTTTCCGAGGATATCGACCTGGTTGTTTTTCGAAATGAAGGAGAAAATGACAACCAGTTGAAAAAGAAAATTCGACATGTCAGCAAGATCGTTGAAGGGGTATTACCTGAAATAGTTGTAGAAGGTATAACCAATAAAAAAGGGAATATCAGGAAAACGGTTCATCAATTTGACAGGCTTTTCGATGGAAGCTTCGGTCAGGTAAGAGAACAATTAATCCTTGAGACAACATGGCTGGGGAATTATGAACCCTTTACGTTTGAAAATATCGGCAGTTACATCCAGAATCTCATGCAAATGACAGGACAGGAGACGTTGATAAAAAAATATGATCTTAAGCCATTCAAAGTCCAGGCTCTAAGTGTTGAACGAACATTTTGTGAAAAAATAATGAGCCTGGTCCGATTTTCAAGAGTAGAAGATCCGTTTACAGCCTTATCAAATAAAATCAGGCATATATATGATCTTGACCAAATATTGAATGATGGATCGATCGACTCATTTTTCAAAGGTGATAATTTTTCTGAAATGCTGCAAAAGGTCGGAAAAGACGATTTCATCAGCTACAGAAACAATAATTCATGGTTGAAAGACCATCCCTGTTCAGCCATTATTTTTAAAACTCCAGAAATGACCTGGAACCGTATCCAGAATACTTATAGGACCACATTCAAAGATCTGGTGATTGGGGATTTGCCCGATGAAAATGATTTGATCGCGACTCTTCAAAAAATCAAAAATCGAATGCAAACGATTGACTGGAAGATCTGATCAAGCACAAACATGCTGCGGTCAAGCCGCAGATATTTGTGTTGTGAACTATCAAATAGAGACCCAGGCAGTGTGTAATATGATGATTAATTTTCCACAAATGAGAGGAGTATGATGAAATTTACCCCAAAGAAACTGGTTGTTTTAATTTTTCTTCTGATCGTTATTTTCGGCGGCTATTTTTTTGTTTCTGGTTTTAATGAATACCAAAAAGACGGGGTGATATCGGTTACAGGGTTAAAGGAGCCGGTCAGGGTTCT
>JASJGP010000163.1:0-6626 GCA_033791485.1 Desulfobacterales bacterium
ACTGGAAATTGATAATATGTTTCGGCCGCTGGACAACTCGGGCAACCCTGCCTTTAAAACACTTTTTGCGGCAGGGTCTATCCTGGCTCATCAGGACTGGATACGGATGAAATGCGGATCAGGCCTGGCCATCGCTTCAGCCTATGCCGCAGTTAATGCTTTTAAAGAACAAAAATAATACAATATGAAGCTTTTTAAAAAGTTCCCAAAAAAATTAAAACCAACGATTGGTTTTGTTCTTACAGATATTGACGACACACTTACAATAAAGGGGCGACTTCCTTCGGTTGCCTTTGCCGCCATGGAGAATCTGCACAAAGCAGGCATTCAAGTCATCCCGATTACAGGCCGTCCTGCCGGATGGTGCGATCATATTGCCAGAATGTGGCCGGTGGATGGGATAGTTGGAGAAAACGGCGCTTTTTATTTCAGATATGATGATGCCAAAAAAAAAATGATTCGGCGATACTTCAAACCTGAAAAAGAAAGAAAACAGGACCGGGAAAAACTGGAAAAGATAAAGCAGGAGATTTTGAGAAAAATTCCAGGTTGCCGTGTTTCTGCTGACCAGGCGTATCGCGAAGCAGACCTTGCAATCGACTTTTGTGAGGATGTTCCGCCGCTTCCCATAAAAGAAATTGAGCAAATTGTACGCTGTTTTAACGATTCAGGGGCGCAGGCAAAAATAAGTTCAATTCATGTAAACGGCTGGTTTGGAGATTATGACAAGCTTTCCATGACCCGGTTCTTTTTTGAGGAAGTTTTCAAGGTCAGCCTTGATGAAATTAAAGAGCAGGTTGTTTTTACCGGAGACTCCCCCAACGATTCCCCTATGTTTTCTTATTTTCCACATTCCGTGGGCGTAGCCAATGTGCTGCATTTTAAAGAAAGAATGGACTGTAATCCTGCCTGGATAACGGAAAAGGAAGGCGGGTACGGGTTCGCAGAGATGGTAGATACTCTTCTTTCGTGAAAAAGACTGTGAGACCTTTGCAGATAAGCGCAGACTTCGAAACGGTATTTTTCGGAATCTCCACTTATCTGTCCCTGATCTTGTATTCAAGATATGGCGTTTTGAACAAGCTTGGTTCGTTCGGCATCGGTCTTGCTTTAGGGTGATGACTGTATCGCTAACCTGGTTTATACTGAAAAAGCAATCTCGGGCATGCAGGCATGCAATGCCCAAATTTTCGTATTTTACAAAAATTCGGTTAAAAGTGCCAGATTGACATCACGGATGGCATTTGGTATTTGATTTAATTTGAGTCACTTGTATTTGTATGGATAGGTACACCCCACAACGGTGAATACAACAAATTATTTATCCTACCGCCATCATGTTATCTATAAGGATACATCAGCCGATTGGTCGATTTAGGGTCTATAACATTATTGACACAATTGTAATTTATTTGCTAAATCGGAGTAATCAAAAGCACTTGAGGTGAAATTCATAACCAATTGAAAATTTTGGAGGTTCCATGAAAAGTATTAGGATAAAAGATGTGATGATACCCATCTCAGATTACATGACAATAAAGGAAGAAGATACACTCTTTGATGTTTTTCATATGCTGGAAAAAAACAAGAAGGCATCCACAAAACATGCACACAGGGATGCAATTGTTATAAACGATAAAGGAGAATTCAAGGGAAAAGTTACCATGATCGATTTATTCAGGGCACTTGAACCGAACTACAAAAATCTTATGAAGGATTATAAAAAGGGTGTCCTGAAAAAAGAATATGTGATGAAAGCGGTCAAGGATTTCAACCTGTGGCTTGAACCCATCCAGAGTTTATGCGAAAGAGGAACTAGTATAATTGTTTCAGAAGTCATGCACATACCCGAAGATCATGAATATATCCAGGAAGAAGACTCCTTTGAAAAAGCCCTTCATGAATATGTCATGGAGGTTCATCAGCCACTCATTGTTAAAAAGGGCGATAAAATTACCGGTGTGCTGCGTTTTGGAGATTTGTTTGAAGTTATCAGGAAACAGATGCTTGCCTGCTCGATTTAAGGTCTCACTATTTTTCAGGATCCACCAGCCCTTTCACAAACCAGCGCTGCATAAAAAGTACCACCAGGATGGGAGGCAGCATCACGATCAAAGCGCCGGCCAGTGCAACATTCCATTCAGGCACATCCTCAGGGGAGGGTATCAGGTGCTGCAAACCGATGATGGCGGTAGTCATTTTCGGGTTTGTGGTGATGAGCAGCGGCCACAAATATTGATTCCAGCCGTAAACAAATTCGATTACAACTAAAGCTGCAATATTTGTTTTGGAAAGGGGAAGCAGAATCTTCCTCAGGAAAGTCATTGCTGAGGCCCCGTCCATTTTTGCCGCTTCACAAAGTTCTTCCGGCACGGTGAGAAAAAACTGCCTGAAAAGAAATGTACAGGTTGCCGAAGCCACCAGTGGGAGTATCAATCCGGTGTAGCTGTCTAAAAGACTCCATTCCAGCGCCACCTCGATATCATGCCCGGCAATCCAGCTTACCAGGCCATTTAAGTGCAGAGCATCCCAGACCGGCTGAAGCGGGCCGAACAAATTGGCGGCCATTTCATAAGTAGGCAGGATCCTTACCTCCACAGGAAGCATAAGGGTGCAGAACACAGCAACAAATGCGACCGTCCTGAATCGGTAATCAAAATAGACAATGGAAAAGGCGCCGAATATAGACACCACAATCTTGCCGAAAGTAATTCCTGCGGCCATAATAAAGGAATTAAACAACTGGGTTCCCAGATCCCCTCTTGTCCATGCCTCTTGAATATTAACCCAGAATTGATCACCCGGAATCAAGGGCATTGGAACTTTTGACACTTCTTCTATGGGAAGCGTGGCGGCAATAATGGTGTATATAATGGGAAATCCGACAACAACTATCCCCAACATCAGGAATAGGTAGGTAAGAGTGTCTAAAATAGGTGTTTTTTCAACCATCGTTGTCTATCCCGCGTAATGGACCTTTCTTTCCACGTATTTAAATTGGACCACTGTTATTGAAATAATCAGGGTCATCAGTACGATGGACTGGGCTGCTGAAGAGCCAAGGTTCAAGCCGATGAATCCATCCTGGTACACTTTATAGACCAGTATATTGGTCGCACCGCCCGGTCCCCCCTGGGTCACCGTGTGAATGACTCCAAAGGTGTCAAAAAAGGTATAAATAATATTCATCACCATAACAAAAAAGAGTGTCGGTGACAGCAAGGGAAAGGTGATCTTCCAGAATCGTTTAAAAGGACTGGCCCCATCCATTGCGGCCGCTTCAATCAGTGATTTGGGAATTGCCTGCATCCCTGCAAGGAAAAAGATAAAATTATAGCTCACCTCTCTCCATGCGCTGGCTATAATAACCATTACCATAGCATCTCCACCTCTTAATACCGGATTCCAGTCAACTCCAAACCAGTTTTTAAGAGCTATCGCAATCACACCATAAGATGGATGAAGCAGAAATAACCACAGCATGCCTGATACAGCCGGAGCAACCGCGTATGGCCAGATCAGCATGGTACGAATCAATGGTTTGGCCTTTAACGCACGATTTGCCATCGTCGCGATGAAAAGACCAAAAGATATGGCAACAAAGGCGGTAGACAAACTGAAAGTTATAGTAATTACGATGGATTTAAGATAAAGCGGGTCAGTGAAAAGAGCTATGAAATTGTCCAGCCATATAAAAGTATTACGCTGTCCGAAAGGGTCGCTACGCATTAACGACTGAGCCAGTCCCTGTACTGCCGGCCAGTAGAAAAAGGTGACCGTAACCAGTATCTGGGGCAGTATCAGGAAATATGGCAGAGTCTTAGATCTAAAGATAGATCGTTTTATCATGGCTTTCTATTATAGTAATCGTTCATGGGTTCAAGGTTCAGGGTTCAAGGTTTTTAAAACGGTGAACCTTGAACCTGTGAACGGGTATTATCTTAGCGTGTCTGGTTCAGGGCTCACAGTTAACGGTCAGTCACCTGGTGCATCGAAAGAATCTAAAGCGAAAACCCTGAACCCTTGAACCTTGGCAGTTCCTTATTTATATATTTTCTCAAATTCACGCAGTTTTACATTGCACCGTTTTACTGCATTATCAAGAGCAGCCTGGGGGCTTTTGGTGTCGTTCCAGACCAGCTCAAACTCTTCATTAATAATGTTTCTAATCTGGATGAAATATCCCAATCTAAGCCCACGGGAAATTTTGGTGGGGGTTCGGCGGGTCAACTGTTTGATGCCGACTTCCTGAAAGGGATTTTCCTTATAATATCCCTGCTTTTTAAGTGTTTCATAAGCATTCAGTGTAATCGGGAAATATCCGGTTTCTTTATGCCAGTATATCTGCATATCAGTCCGGGCAAGATGTTTTAAAAATGCAGCAACCCCTTTGTAATCTTTTTTATTGTGTCCTTTAAATACCCAAAGGGAGGCGCCTCCGATAATGCTGTTCTGAGGTTTTTTCATCCAGGATTCGACCGGCAAAGGAGCCACATCCCATTTAAAATCTTTTACAGCCTTTTTCAACTTGGCAATACCGCTAATGGAATCTATATAAACGCCGGCATTTTGACCGATAAACTCAGCTTTGGGCCCCTGATATTTCTGGCCGCCGTAAAAGAAGCGTTTGTCGGCCATCCAGGATTTAAGGCGGGCGATATGATTGACCATCTTGGGATTATTAATGGTCAGTTCGCAATCCAGGCCTTCGTATCCATTGGATTTGGTAGCAAAAGGGATATTATGAATGGCACTGTAGTTTTCCACCTGTGTCCAGGACTGCCATGCAGTAACCATACCGCCGGGTACGCCGGATTTAACAAGTTTTCCGGTTATTTTTCCAAGCTCATCCCAGGTGATGGGCTTATCCTTTGAAAGTGGCGGGATTCCCGCTTTTTTAAAAAGATCCACGTTGTAATACATGACTGGCGTGGATGAGTTGAATGGCATGGACATTAAATTGCCGTCTGCGTTCATATAGTAAGAAAGAACCGGCTGAAGATATCCTGACCAGTCAATGTTATAACCCGAATCCTTCATCAATTTATACACAGGATATATGGCGCCGGACATCATCATAGTCTGGGTGCCGACTTCAAAGGACTGGAGTATATGCGGCTGCTTTTTTGCACGATATGCAGCAACACCTGCATTTACTACTTCATCATAGGCCCCCTTATATGTCCCGACTACCTTATATTTGGACTGGGAATCGTTAAATGCCTTTATCATATTATCAGCTACTTTACCGCGGGCGCCTCTCATGGCATGCCACCAGTTAATGGTAATTGGTTCGGCTATCGCTTGACCGGCAAAAAACACCACTGCGACTGCAACTGCCGCAACCATTAGTATCTTACGTGTTTTCATAGTTGTGCCCTCCTGTCCTTTCCTCGCTAAAGTTAATAAAATATTTAAATTATACCCTGTTGGGTTGAAATAATTTAAAGGTAATTTAATTTTTAGTCAAGCTTTAACCTCATTCTTTTAAACTCATTCTTGACTTTTTAATAGAAAGTATGATTCTTTATGCTGATAATTTTTAAACACAGGATTTTAATTGTTGGGCTGTCAATTTTGAGGAATAATAATGGCAAGTGTAACCTTAAAAGATTTAGTAAAAAAATTTGGTAAGACAGAAGTTATTCATGGAATTAATCTGGACATTGCTGATATGGAACTGGTGGTTCTTGTAGGCCCTTCAGGATGCGGCAAATCAACTCTGCTTAGAATGGTGGCAGGATTAGAGGAAATCACCCATGGAACAATTGCAATTAATGATAAAATTGTAAATGACATTGCACCAAAGGATCGGGGTCTTGCCATGGTTTTTCAGAACTATGCCCTCTATCCCCATATGAATGTGTTTGATAATATGGCATTCGGGTTAAAAATTAGCAAAACCCCAAAAGAGCAGATCAAGCAAAGAGTTGACGAAGTCGCACTTATTCTCGGGCTTGAAGATTTTCTGAAAAGAAGACCCCATGAATTATCAGGTGGTCAGCGTCAACGGGTTGCCATGGGACGAGCCATGGTCAGAAAACCCTCTATCTTTCTTTTTGATGAACCATTGTCAAACCTTGATGCAAAGCTTCGTATCCAAATGAGAGCAGAAATTAAAATGCTACACCAGAGAGTGGATTCAACTATAATTTACGTTACCCATGATCAGGTAGAAGCCATGACCCTTGCTGACAGGATTGTTGTGCTTAGGGATGGATATATTGAACAGGTGGGAACGCCCCTGGAACTTTTTTCAAAACCAGTAAATACATTTGTAGCAGGATTTATTGGTACACCTCCCATGAATCTTGTTGAATGCAAAGTAAGCAAGCAGGATAAAAATACTTTTATTCAATTTGAAAGTGGACTTGAGCTCCCTGTTCCTGAGAAAAATGGAACTAAACTGACTGATAATCAAAAGGTTGTTTTAGGGCTTAGAGCAGAAGAGATTGCACCTGGTGCTGTGGATACTTCTTTCCCTGAAGAGTGGATATTTGAGGGTATAATTATGGTTGTAGAACCTCTTGGAAATGAGACCCATCTTCATATGGATATTAATGGAGTTAAAATTATGTCAAAAAGCGAAGGAAAAAAAATTTTCAAACCAAATGAAAAGATAAAAC
>JASJGP010000164.1:0-7518 GCA_033791485.1 Desulfobacterales bacterium
TTCCGCAGGATCGCATAAGCTATGAAGGCACCAAAAAACAGACGCGTATTTGTTATCGGGTACGGCGCAGCCACACCTCTTGGGAAAACCTTTGAAAAAACCTGGCAGCGGGCCGTAAATGGCGAGGCAGGTTTTCGAAAGGTGACGCGTTGTGAAACAGCATCACGCAGCAATGTTGTCGGTGAAATTCCGGACTGGGATCCCATGACCCTTGATTTCATGGACAGGAAAGAGGCCTATAATTGGAATGCGGATTATGTTTTTTTAACCATGGCTGTTTGCAAAGAAGCGCTGATAAATTCCGGGTTGGAAATAAATAAGGATACAGGACCAAAGACCGCCTGTTTTATCGGATCTGCACTGAATGGAACGGATGCTTACCGCGTTGCAATGGACAATTATGTGAATAAAGGCCCCTATAAAGTGAGTCCATACCTGCTTCCTAATCTGTGTGCCAATCTGCCTGCCGGCAAGGCCGGAATGCTCCTTGGGTTTACGGGTCCGATATTTTCACCCCAGGGCGCGTGTGCTTCAGGAAATCATGCTATCGGCATAGGTTCTCGAATGATAAGGGATGGAGATTGCGATTTTGTTCTGGCAGGTGGAGTAGATACCTGTCTTATACCTGAAATTATCCAGGGTTTTTCAAACATGCTGGCCACTATAAAAGTAAGTCCCAATGACCGTGCATATAATGACCCGACCCAGGCTTGCAGACCTTTTTCTATTGACAGGAAAGGGATTGTTCTTTCAGAAGGTGCAGGAGTTATTGTGCTGGCAGCCGAAGATATGCTTGCTACTTATGGCCTGACGCCAAGAGCCGAGGTTTCGGGGATAGGCTGGACTTCGGATGCTCATCATTTCACCCTGCCCAACCCTGAAACTATTATCCATGCACGAAGTGAAGCAAGCAAGGATGCCGGTTTGCAGCCGGAAGATATTTCATATGTTAATGCTCACGGAACATCTACTCATAAAGGCGATAAAATTGAAATTGATTGTTTAAGAAAAGTATTCGGCAAAAAGCTGGAAAGTCTGCCTGTATCTTCAAACAAATCTCAGATCGGACATACCCTTGGCGCTTCCGCTGCCATAGAGGCTGCCCTTGGCATTGAAGCAATGCAAAAAGGCCTTATTCTTCCGACTGTTAATCATATACCGGATCCCGAATTAGCCGATGTCGATGTCGTTCCCAACAAAGTCCGCAGGCAGAATTATGAAACTTTTCTTTCTAATGCCTTCGGCTTTGGAGGTACTAACTGCTGTATTGTCTTTAAAGGTGTTTGAAATGAAACCGAAACCATTTATCCCGGAAATACTTGATGGCGATGACCGATATGTAAGAGATAAAACCGGCGGCCTCGTGTGGCACAGATGCAACACACGGACTCTTTATGCCGATACAGACCGCTCACAAGTTGTCTATCATGGGAATTATCTTCGATATTTTGAATTAGGAAGGGCCTCCCTGATGCGCGACGCTGCCTATGCATATCGTGAAGTTGAGGAAAACGGCTTTATATATCCTATCATTGAAATCGGAATCAGTTATTTTACTCCGCTATTTTATGATGATCCCATGCGCATATATACACATCCTTCAGATCTTGAGCGGGTGCGCCTTAAGTTCGATTATATAATAACAAATGAAGAATCCAATGAGATTGTTTGTAAAGGATTTACCCGTCATTGTGCAACAAATGCTTCCGGAACGCCGGTTGGAATTGATGAAAAAACCCTTCATTTATGGAAAGTCTTTCCGAAATAACAAATAAAATTCGGCTACCCCTTAAGATAGAAATCTATCCGTATTTGCTGGATCACAGATTTGAAGGAAAAGCAGTACTCCCTGCTGTAGAAGCCATGCAGATTCTTGCCGTATCCACTCAAAATCACCTGCCTGATACAGATATACGATTCATAGAAAACGCAAAGTTTGATAAATTTTTCTATATTGAGCCGTATACTACTCAGGACACGACTCCTGATAATAATATTGCTGAAGTCTTTAATGAAATAGAGGTGAGTGAAAACGGTAGTATCACAGCAAAACTGATTACAAAAACAAGATCAAAAAAGGCCGGCATCACCCGTGTAAAAGAGCACGCCGTCATGCAATTTACCGGTTGGAAACCTGATATTAAGCCTTTTCCCTTAGATAATGTTTCCGGGCAAATTAAAAGAGGGTTTAGCATCCTGTCGGATAAACTTTACAACGACCTTGTCCCCTTTGGCCCCGCATATCATAATATAAAAGACACCTTGTTTGTTTCCGAACAAGGAGCAATCGGCAGCATACAAGCTCCAAAACAAAGCGACACCAACAATGTGACAATGCCGCTGGGCTCTCCTTTTCCACTTGACGCGGCCTTTCATGCAGCATGCGCATGGGGGCAGCGATATTCGGCTGTTGTCGGATTTCCCGTAGGGTTTGACAAACGAATTGTCATTCAACCTACACGACCAGGAAATAGTTATATCTGTCTGATACTTCCCGTTAATGTTACTACTGACCTGCTCACCTTTGATATATGGCTTTACGATCTAAACGGTATTCTTTTTGAAGCAGTCTATGGCGTGCAAATGAGAGATGTAAGCGCCGGCCGCATGAAACCCCCTAAGTGGATAATTAAAGAAAGTGCAACATTTTAGGATTTTAAAAACTATATTTAGATGAGGGGCTAGGGAGTTTTTCAATCTCCGCTCTGTCCGCCTGGGGAAAAACTTCCCAACTCCGCAAGACAATCCAATTTAAAACGTGTCTAACCCCTCTCAGTTATGGCAACATAGCCTCTTTTTTTTGGACCGGTGTATATTTGGCGGGGACGACTGATTTTCCAGTTGGGATCATAAATGCTTTCCTTCCACTGCGCTATCCAGCCGGGCAATCTGCCGATGGCAAACAGAACTGTAAACATGTTGGTGGGAATGCCGATGGCCCGCAAAACAATTCCCGCGTAAAAATCAACATTTGGATACAAATTATGGTCGATAAAATAGGGGTCTTTTCTGGCCTGGTTTTCAAGTTCCTTTGCAATGTCCAGCAGCGGATCTGAAATATGCAACGATTCCAGCAAACCGTCGCACATCTTTTTCATAATCTTTGCCCGGGGGTCATAGGTTTTATATACCCTGTGTCCAAACCCCATGAGGCGGAAAGGATCATTTTTGTCTTTTGCCTTTTCAATGGCTTTTTTATAGCCCCCTCCTGAATCATGGATTCTGGTGAGCATCTCGATGACCGCCTGGTTGGCACCGCCATGCAAAGGTCCCCACAGGGCGGCAATACCTGATGAGATGGCGGCATAAAGGTTTACGCGGGCGCTTCCCACCATGCGCACAGAGGATGTTGAACAGTTCTGCTCATGATCAGCATGAAGTATCCAGAACACCCGAAGGGCATTAACCGCCGAGCTGTTGATTTCATAGGGCAATACAGGCGTGTCAAACATCATGTTCAGAAAATTTTCACAATAGCTCAGGTCCGGCCTGGGGTAAATCACCTTGTGTCCCCTGGATATCTTGTACGACATGGCCGCCATGGTCCTGATTTTGGCCATTAGCCGCGTCATAGTGATCATGATCTCTTCCTCTTCCGTCTGATTGTTCAACTCCGGGTAAAAGCTTCTCAGGGCATTCACCATGGCGGACAGAATACCCATCGGATGGGAAGCCCTTGGGAACTTTGTATAAAAGGCTTTCATGTCTTCATGAACAAGAGAATGATCATTGAGAAGCATTGAGTACCGCTTGAGTTCCTTAGCGTTGGGCAGCTTCCCGTGGATCAGCAGGTAGGCAGTCTCCTTGAATGTTGCTTTTTCGGCAAGCTGCTCAACCGGAATCCCTCTGTAGCGCAGAATGCCTTTTTCTCCGTCCATAAATGTAATGCTGCTCTCACAGGAACCGGTGTTGGCATAGCCTGGATCAAGGGTGATTAGACCCGTTTCTTTGCGGAGAGCGGATATGTCAAGCGCTCTTTCCCCTTCGGAGCCCTCAATAATCGGTAATTCATAGGTCTTTCCATCAATTATAAGTTTGGAGATTTTTTCCATTTGTTTTAACCCTTTCTATGATGCGGCAACCCCACACCGGCATCAAATTAAAAATTGTTTTGATTTTGCTATAACAATATGAAAATAATATCAAAACATCGAAAGAACGCAAGGTTTTTTAAACTTGAATTATGAGACCTTTAAAAAAGGCATCTTTCACCAATTGAGTCAAGGAGTTGTTTTGTCATCATGAAAAAAAATGATAAATTTGCTGATTTTAAATCCGGATTTGTTGCTATTGTCGGAGCGCCCAATGCAGGAAAATCGACACTTTTAAACCGGTTGCTCGGCGAAAAAATATCAATTACATCCAGAAAGCCCCAGACTACCCGCAACCGTATTCTTGGTGTTGTGCACAGACCCTTCTCGCAGCTTGTTTTCATCGATACACCGGGTGTACACAAAGCAAAAGATGAGCTGAATGTCAGAATCGTTGATGCGGCACTTTCAGCAATGGTCGATGTGGATGTAATCCTTATCCTTATTGATGCAGAAAGTTCTGATACGGATTCGGAAAACTATATAGTAAAGAAACTACAGAAGCAAAAAAGACCTGTTATTCTTGCCCTTAACAAAATAGATCTGGTCAAAAAGCCTGTGCTTCTTGAAATCATAGACAAATGGTCAAAAAAATACACCTTTGAAGCGATTGTTCCGATTTCCGCTAAACATGGCGACCAGGTGGATGAACTTCTTGGTACAATGGAAGCACTTTTGCCCCAGGGACCGCCTTTTTTCCCTGAAGATACTCTTACGGATTTGCCGGAACGTTTTATTGCTGCTGAAATGATAAGGGAAAAGGTTTTCCGGTTAACCGGCCAGGAAATACCATACTCAACTGCGGTGACGGTCGATTCCTTTTCAGAAAAAAAAGGTGGCGGGCTTGTAAATATTAACGCAACGATTCACATTGAGAGAGATTCTCAAAAGGGCATAATCATCGGGAAAAAAGGAAGCAAACTGAAAAAAATCGGCGAAGACTCACGCAAAGAAATCGAGCGGATGCTTGGAACAAAAGTCTTTTTAAAGCTTTTTGTGCGTGTACAGAAAAACTGGAGCAAAGATACAAAAGCTATAAGAAGATTTGGATATTGATGAAAAAATTAGATAAACTCATATTCAGCACCCTTTTCTTTTCAATGCTTGCTACTGTTACAGGTGTTGGTATCGTCGTTCCTCTTTTACCTGTTTATGCTTATACCCTAGGTGCAAACGGTTTATACATAGGGCTGATATTCGGGTCTTTTTCCCTTTCAAGAACTCTCTTTGTTCCATATTTCGGCAGGCTTTCTGATAAAAAGGGACGAAAACCCTTCATCGTTGTCGGGCTTTTTGCCTACAGTATTATTTCGCTCGCCTTCATTTTGTCTAAAGATGTCAACTCGCTTTTATTTACCAGGTTTCTTCAAGGAGTTGCCTCTGCCATGCTTATGCCGGTTATCCAAGCTTATATAGGAGATATTACACCTGAAGGCAGGGAAGGCTTCACTATGGGTTTGTTCAACATGTCCATGTTTTTCGGTTTAAGCCTGGGGCCGGTTCTCGGAGGCATTATTAATGACAGACTGAGTCTTAATGCCGCTTTTATCTGTATGGGTTTTCTTGCCCTTACCGGATTTATGCTGAGTATTTTTCTTCTTCCTCCTGTAAAAGCAGAACCGGCTGTCAATTTCGGAAAGGCTCCTACAGAATGGAAAACTCTACTGCGGGACAGGGTGATAGCCGGACTTTTCCTTTTCAGGTTCGCATATACTTTATGTATAGGTATCATGTGGGGATTTCTGCCTGTTCTGGGGGATTCTGAGTTTTTCCTTTCCAGTTCATCCATCGGAATTCTTGTTATGCTGGGCGTATTTATCAGCGGATTGATACACCTGCCCATGGGCTATCTGGCAGACCGTGTAAATAAAATTATGATGATCGCAGCAGGTGGTTTTATCGTTGTTTTTTCCATGTTTTATTTTGAATGGTCAAACACATCTAGGGGCCTTTTTTATGCCAGCATACTCTTTGGCATCGGAGGTGGTATTTCAATGCCGGCACTTATGGCATTGGCCGTGCTGAAAGGAAATAAAGCCCATGCCATGGGTTCGGTAATGGCTCTTTTAACACTGGCGCACAGCGCTGGAATGTTTACAGGCTCTATACTTGCAGGTATGATGATGGATTTTTCACTGTTGCGAGAAGCTTTTACTATGGGAGCGGTTATAATGGGTGTGGGTATTGGCCTGTTTTTTCTTTGTACATATACTAAGCATGGCAATTGACAACCTGACTTTTTGCATTACATTTATACATTGACAAATTCGTAAGAAGTCTTTGGCGCCGTGTGGTGTCCAAAAAAACATCCCTATCCGAAATCAGGTAACCAAATGACGAACAAACGTGATTATTACGAGGTGCTTGGCACCAACCGTGACGCTTCTGAAGATGAGATAAAAGCAGCTTACCGCAAACTTGCCTTAAAATACCATCCTGACAGAAATTCTGGAAATAAAGAATCTGAAGAAATGTTCAAAGAAGCTGCCGAGGCTTATGAGGTACTTCATGATCCTCAGAAAAAAAATATTTATGATCAGTTTGGACATCAGGGTCTCGAAGGTTCCGGTTTTTCAGGGTTCAGGGGGTTTGAAGATATATTTTCAAGTTTTGGCGATATCTTTGAGGATTTTTTTGGCTTCGGCTCTACAGGTAAATCCGGAAGCCGTGCCCAGCGGGGATCTGACCTTAGATATGACATGACTCTCAGTTTCATGGAAGCTGCTTTTGGAACAGAAACCGAAATAGATGTCAGAAAAATGGATGTATGCCATGAGTGCTCCGGTACCGGGAGTGAGCCGGGGACACAGCCGGAAACCTGTTCGCAGTGTGGCGGGGCAGGCCAGGTTTCCCGTTCCCAGGGTTTTTTTACGGTAAGAACAGCCTGTCCTTCCTGTAAGGGCATCGGCCAGACCATTTCTCATCCATGCATAAATTGCAGAGGAGCCGGACAGATTCAGGTAAGTAAAAAGGTTTCCGTAAAAATTCCGGGCGGCGTTGATTCAGGATCAAGGCTGCGTCTGACAGGTGAAGGCGAAGCCGGTGCTTACGGCGGACCGCAGGGGGATCTTTATGTCTTTATCCATGTTGAACAACATCATTTTTTTCAGCGAGATGATACAAATGTTATTTGCCAGGTGCCGATCTCCTTTATTCAGGCTGCCCTTGGGGATAAGATAAAGATTCCAACATTAACAGGTGAAAAGGTGCTCGAAATACCAAAGGGTGCTCAGCCCGCTGATATTTTTCGCTTTCGCGGTGAGGGTATCCCGTCTCTAAGACGAAAAAGCCGGGGGGACCAGATAATCCAGGTTGATATTAAAACTCCGACTCACCTCAATAAAAAGCAGGAAGCGCTTTTGAAAGAATTTGCAAAGATTGAATCAGGAAAGCTGACTAATAAGTTAAAAAATATCTTAAAAGGTGA
>JASJGP010000165.1:0-3836 GCA_033791485.1 Desulfobacterales bacterium
TATTTTGAAATAAGCAAACAATTTCCGGCAGTACGCCAGATACAGATTGCCATGCAGGGTGTATATTCCATGGAACAAAAGAGCGCAGGAGATGCAAAGATTTTATAATTTTAGAGTAAAATTTGATGAATTCGCAAAAAGTCGAATTCATCAGGTTTTAAGTGTTAAGTTTTAGGTTTTATGTTAATGATATTATCTGTTTTAACAGAGACTTAAAACTTAAAACGTTTAGTGAAAAGTGGTTTTTGACTTTTTACGAGACCATCAAAGTTCAAGTCCCGATTTGTCGGGGAAATAAAAAATGTTTGCCATAAAGTCAAAGTGGCAAAGCAAAAATGCAGTGTTTGAGTGTATCACACTATTAGCCTTGAGGAGGGAATTATGAAAAGGTTACCGAGTGTTCTTTTATTGATTTTCTTTTTTGTGTTTATCATGATGGCGCCCCAGGTAGGGGCAGAACAAAAAACCGACGGGAAACCGGATGGTGGGACTTTAAATTACGGCGAATACGGCAGGCCGACCACGTTGGATCCTATCACCAGCAACGATATGATTTCAATGCGAATCACCGAGCTCATTTTTAACGGCCTTGTCGGTATAAATGAGAAACAGGAAATCGTTCCGGAACTGGCTGAACGTTGGGAAATGTCAGAGGACGGAAAGTTCTATACCTTTTACCTAAGACAGGATGTAACATGGCATCCAAAAGAAGGGGAGGAGCCTGCACCGTTTACAGCGGACGATGTTATATTTACATATAATATAATGATGCATCCCAAAACAATCACATCCATGAAGGTCAGGTACGAGTTTATTGAGAGCGTATCAAAGACGGATGATTATACCGTGCAGTTTACCCTCAAAAGGCCCATTTTAAATGCCCTTGCCAAGTTCAGCTTCAAGGTGATTCCACAAAACGGACCTGCAAACCAGGAATTTCTTTCCAGGGAAGATCCGTTTGCACAAAAGCCGATTGGAACAGGACCATATATGCTTAAAAATATTACTGCCGATCGTGAGGTTATACTTGTGGCAAATGAAAATTATTTCAAGGGCCGTCCTCATATAAATAAGTTTGCTGCAAGGCCTTTTGCTGACCAGAATATAATGAGTCAGGCTCTGCTCTTTAATGCAATAGACATGATTGTACTGGTAAATCACAGGGATATACCACAAATCCAGGGTGATAAGCGCTATGTCCTTCAGCCGTATAATGCACTGTCATACTCATTTTTTGGCTACAACATACGAAACCCGCTTCTTGCCGACAAGCGTGTTAGGAAAGCATTTACCTATGCAGTAAACAGGCAGGAAATGCTAGATTCGTTTTTCCAGGGTCAGGGTACTATTATTTCCGGCCCCTTTGCTCCAGGAAGCTGGGCCTACAACCTGGATGTTCAACCTCTTGACTTTGACCCCCAGAAAGCAATTGAGCTTTTAAATGAAGCCGGGTTTGTGAAAGGTGATGATGGAATAATGGTAAAAGACGGCCAGAAGCTTTCGCTAACACTGAAAGTCCCCATAGCAAAGGAAAGCGAAGCTGTAAAGCGCGTCGTTCTGGCTTTTAAAAATTACCTAAACAAAATCGGCGTTGATATTAAGGGAGAATTCAAAGAGTGGCTATCCTGGAAAGAAGATGTTTTTCTTAACCATGATTTTGATATAATATTTGCTTCCTGGGTTTTCGACGATTCCGCTGATATTTCTTCCCTATTCCATTCGGCAGAAATCGGACAATGGAAAAATAACTTCGGAGCTTACTCCAACCCTGAAATAGACAGCCTTATTGTTGAAAGCAAGCTTACTCTTGATCACGAAAAGCGAAGAACCATAAACAGGAAACTTCATGCTATTATCGCAGATGAAAGCCCGTATACATTTCTTTGGACTTTAACGAACTATGCGGCTTTTAATAAGAAATTAAGGCACGTGGCGATTCATCCATACAAGTTCTTTTCATTTGCTGATGACTGGTTTATACCTACTTCAGAACAGCGATAATACGTATGCATCGATAGCACTTTCAAATTAAATGCGGTGGTATCTTTCAAGATACCACCGCATAACTCCATAAGACACCACCATGAAGCTTTCTTCTATCAGACCCATTACATTACTGATTTCAAAAGAGTTGATGATATCTGCATTTTTGCTGCTTGGAGTCAGCTTTGTTGTTTTTATAATCCTTTTTCTGTCACCAGGTGATCCTTTCAGTACTATGGTAAAAGGGCAGATGATGTCTGAAGCAGCAACTAAAGGTGCCCATGAGGCCCTGGTTGTACCTGAAGCCTGGTATTCTCAATATCTGTCATGGTTGTATAATATGCTCCATGGAAACTTCGGGACATCAACGCGTTCTGGCCTCCCCGTGCTGCGGGAAGTTATCCTTGTGACAATAAACACGATATATCTTACCATAGGGTCTATGTTTGTAACACTTTTATTAGCTATTCCCATAGCAATTTTATCAGCAAGACGCGGCATGACTCTTCTCACCTGGCCCGCTACTATTTTTACCTATGTGGTTTCAGCCCTTCCGGTATTTTGGCTCGGGTATATAGTTATATATATCTCCATGCACCAGTTCGGTTTGTTTCCCCTTGCCTTTGGTGCGATGTCAAAAAAATTCAACTGGATTTATTTTTTGCTTCCTGTTTTTGTTCTTGGTGTCGGTAACGGTACTATCAGCGAGGTAGTCCGTTATCTGCGGGACGAGATGGAAAGAGTCTTTGCAGAAGACTATATCCGGACGGCCCGTGCCAAGGGTGCATCAATATGGAAACATTCATTTAAAGAAGGTTTTCTGATTCCCATTACTGAAATAATTGCGTCAAAGATCTCGTTTATTCTTGGTGGAGCAATTGTCGTAGAACAGGTGTTCAACTGGCCAGGCATGGGGCGTATGGCGTGGCAGGCTGCTCAAGACAGAGACTATCCGCTTATCATGGCTATTACCCTTATGGCAGCAATCATAGTTCGCCTTGGAAGCTTAATTCAGCGAGTTGTACATATTGTTGTAAATCCAAGGGCATCACAAGAATAAAAATGAAAAGATATCCCCAGTATAAAATCAAGGTAGGCAGTTTATCGGATGTACCTTTCTGGAAAAAGGCTGGGGCAATGAATCTTTTGTATGTAAGCTACGGGATTGTCATTGTTATCACTGTTATAGTTTCATATATTTTAGGTGCATTCGAGTTACTTCCATTCGATCCGCAGGAGATTAATCTCGGATTAATGATGACACCGCCGGGTTCTTCCGGCCATATCCTTGGTACCGATTTTATGGGCAGGGATATTCTTGCAAGACTTATTATCGGAATTCAGGCGTATTTTCTGCCAGGCCTTCTTGCTGTTACAATAGCGATAATTTTAGGGACGTGGTTCGGTGTTCTTGCCGGTTACTGGGGCAGGGGGTTTGATACATCGATTACATATATTAGCAACCTGCTAAACTCTTTTCCCCGACTGGTTCTTATATTGCTCATGGTTGCCGCTTTCAAGCCCGATATCTATTATATTATGGTCATTGTTGGAATTACAAATATTCCTGTTGTTGCTTCACTCATAAAAGGCAAAATTCAATTCCTAAAGCAGAAGTTTTTTATTGAGGCTGCTACCGCTCTCGGTTTGAAAAACAGAGTTATTATTTTTAAACATATATTGTGGCATAACTGCCGTTCCGTTCTGATCATACAGGCAACACTCGGAATGGCCGAAGCCATACTCATGGAAACCAGCCTAAGTTACCTTGGGTTTGGTGTTCAGGAACCCACACCTTCCTGGGGAAATATGGTTCAGGCTGGAGCTAACTATTTCATGCAGGGTAAATTCTG
>JASJGP010000166.1:0-4402 GCA_033791485.1 Desulfobacterales bacterium
TTTTTAACGCTTTTATTTCAGGCTGTTCCAACAATTTTTTTATATATTAAGAAATTAAAAGGGAGGTTACATGAACACAGGATGTTATACAGCACTTGCTACACCATTTAGAGGAGATGCAGTAGATGAAGAAGGACTTAACAGGCTTATAGATTTTCAGATAGACAACGGGATAACTGGAATTTTAGCTGTCGGCACAACTGGAGAAAGTCCTGTTTTATCATGGAAAGAACATAATAAAGTGATTGAAATCGTAGCAAAGAAAACAAAAGGCAAATGCCTTTGCATTGCTGGTACCGGAAGTAATAACACAAAAGAAGCCATTTCTGCTACAGAGCACGCGGTCAAAGCAGGTGCAGATGCAGTCTTGCTGGTTGATCCGTATTATAATGGGCCAAGCTCCCTTGAAATCCGCAAAGAATATGTCGGCCCGGTGGCAAAAGCCTTTCCTGATGTGCAGGTTATTCCCTATGTGATTCCAGGAAGGACCGGTGCGCAGCTTTTACCTGAAGATCTTGCCCTTTTGAATAAAGAATTTTCAAATGTAAATACGGTAAAAGAGGCGACTGGTAATATACAGAATATGAAACATACCAGAAAATGCTGTGGGTCGGATTTTACCATTTTCTCCGGTGATGACGGTATGACTTATGAAATGATGACCAATCAACAGATTGCTGCAGCCGGTGTCATATCTGTTGCTTCAAATGTGGCTCCAGGGGCAATCACGCGTATGGTTCAACTCCTTGAGGATGGCAGTGCGGATGAAGCTGAAAACCTGCTGTCCGGGCTCAAACCTCTTTTTGGTCTGGTCACTGTTAGCACCATGGAAAAGACGACATATGGCGAAGTGGTTTGCCGAGCCAGAAATCCTCTGGCAATGAAAGCGCTTATGTCTATTCTCGGTATGCCGTCAGGAGGATGCCGGCAGCCTTTAGGGAAAATGACAAAGAAAGGATTGAAAACAGTTATAGATGCTGCACGCAGAGTGCAAAGCAGCAATCCTGAAATATTCAAACCGCTGGCTGATTTTTTCGATGTCGATGTTGAGAATCGTTTAAACGACCCATCTGTTATTAAAGGTCTATATTACGAGGAATACTAATCGGGTTTCGAGCGGCGAAAGAAATCTATACAAAATACGTTATCGAATCAGAACACTAAGGGTTAGCCAAAAAAACAGCTTATCAAACGCCAATGTCTGATAATAATTTTGCAAACCTTAATTTTAAAAAGGAATCTATTTCAGCCAGGTTCATTGCTCCTTCCGGGGAGGTGGTTGAAAAAATAATTGAAATTCGCACTAACCCCATTACCTGGCGTACAAGTCGAATCGCATTCAGTCGAATTGATGAAAAGGAGGTTGGTACGGATACTCTTCCCCAGCCGCCACCTGACGCGGAAAAAACATCCGAATGCCCGTTTTGTAAACCCCAGGTGAACTCGAAGACCCCACAGCTTTTGCCTGAAATTTCACATGACCGTCGCCTTGTCCATGATGAATCGCTCCTGTTTCCGAATCTTTTCCCTTATGGCTCCTATTCGGCCGTTAGCCTTTTTGACAACAACCATTTTGTAGAGATAGGCAAGGCATCTTTATCATCATATACCAGCAGTTTTATAAACTGTAGCAAATATCTCAATCATGTCCTGTCCCGCGATCCTGATGCAATCTACATGGCAATCACCCAAAACCACCTTCCTTCAGCAGGTGGCTCGCTGTTGCATCCCCACCTGCAGATAAACGCAGACAGTATTGCCCCAAACCATCACCGCTTCATTGGGAAAAGAGCCCTGCGCTATTATAATCAAACAGGAGCATACCTTTTTTCAGATTACTTGAAACATGAAAAAAAAGATGGCAGCCGGCATATAGGAAATACCGGTGTATGGCAGTGGGTTGCTGCTTTTGCCCCCGAAGGATTTTTTGAAATCTGGGGAATACTCCCCCAAATAACATCTTTTCGCCAACTGGCCGATTCGGACTGGGAAGACCTGGCCGAAGGAGTTCTAAACACCCAGAGGTTTTACCGAAGTCTTTGCAGGAATGGGTATAATCTAGGAATTTTATTTGTGGAAGATGAAAAGATACCCCTCGAGTTGCGCGTTGTGATCCTTGCACGTTCCAACTACGCCGCGTGGGTTAGAAATGACCACACCGGTTTTGAAGTCATGCTGGGAGATATGACCACATTCACAGCGCCTGAGGAGACAGCGAAAAATGCGGGGCGTTTTTGGGAAAAGAGGCGTTAAAATATCATTTCACACCCTGATTACTTCACAGAAGCTTACGTTTAATAAAATCTACGCATGGGCAAACAGCAGACGATCTATCCGACGAGTAGCCTGCCAGAAAGACGGCAGGCAGGCGTAGCTTTGCAGGATGGATCGATCCATCGAAATGTGAAGCTATTTTTAAGCGAGCCTTAGTAAGATCGCCGGTTGATTTTAAACAGACCCAATAAACTTTTAAGAAAGGTTTTTTTAGATGACAAGCTCAAGACCAAAGAAAAAAATGGGACGGATAATTACTTTTTTAATGATAATCGGAAATGCCATCGGGGCCACTTTGGTCTATTTCTACCTTTCCGGTATCAATCAACCCGTGCAAGCTAGGCAGGATCTTCCTCCTTATTACCAGGATATTTTTTTTCTGATCGTTACAGGTCTCCTTATTTCCTTTTCCCTGTCAATTAGGCGGTTATCTGTTCGCTTGTACCAGGTAGCAAATGATGAAGTGCAGATTGACAGTATGGACAGTAGATCCGCCCAAATTCTTAAAAAAAAGGCTATTCAATTTCCTGCCCGTATGGCGGCAATCTGTTTTTTAGTGTGGATAGTGGCAGGCTTTATATTCGGGCTGCTTGAGCCGGTTATCACCCAAATTCTTTATGGAGCTAAGCCGCCTGATTTAATTTATTGTTTAAAACAGTTCTTTTATATTGCAGTTATCGGTGGTTCAGTCACAGCGCTCTTTATTTATTTTACTATAGAAAACCATTGGCGAAGAGTTATACCAAAGTTTTTCCCTGAAGGTGATTTGAGCCATGTGAATGATGTATTTAAGCTCCACGTGCATTATCGGCTTTTGATCGCCTTTGTTGCCATCAGCCTGGTGCCTCTCCCCTTGCTTGGCATTGCTGCATATACAAAAGCACAGGAGTTGCATAATGCCGACGTGATAACAAGAGCCCAACTCCTTTCCTCTTTATCCACGGAAATCATAACCATCACTGTCATTTGTGTTATTTTCTCCATTGCATTATCAGCCTTTGTTTCCATGAGTGTTTCCATCCCTCTGCATAAGATAGAAAATGCCATGAAAGAATTAGAAAAAGGAAACCTGGATGTGCGTGTAGAGATTGTATCAAATGATGAAATAGGGTCTGTCACCGAAGGTTTCAATCTAATGGCTAAAGGATTAAAAGAGTCTGAGTTAATAAAGGAATCTTTTGGGAAATATGTCAGCCAGGAAATACGAGATGAGATCCTGAACGGAAGGATATCCCTGGATGGGGAGATGAAGAGAGCGACTCTATTGTTTTCTGATCTCAGGGATTTTACGCCACTTGTAGAATCTATGCATCCCAAAGAAGTAGTCACCATAATGAACCAATATTTTACTCAAATGACGGAAGCCATCAAAGAAAACCGTGGTCTTGTTCTCCAGTATGTTGGCGATGAGATTGAGGCGGTATTCGGGGCTCCTTTAAGCTATGAGGACCATACGGATATGGCTGTTAAGGCTGCATTGGAGATGAGAAGGCGACTGATCGAATTGAATAAAAACTTTGAGAAACAAGGGATCAATCCGCTTCGACACGGGATCGGCATTCATACGGGAGCTGTTTTGGCGGGCAATATAGGGAGCAAAGACCGGATTTCATATGCCCTTGTGGGCGACACAGTGAATTTGGCCTCAAGAATCACGGGGCTTACCAAGGAGTTTTCCTGTGATATCATCCTTAGTCAAACCACGAATAGCCTTCTAACCGGCGATTTTACCACCGAGCAGTTGTCTGCCGTCAAGGTCAAGGGCAAGAAAGAAAAGGTGTTGATTTATAAACTACTAAATTATGCTTAAGTAAATTTTGCCGGCCGGTGCTTTCAGTGTGAGACCTTTGAAAAATGGTAATTTTCGCCTTACCCAGCTCAAAGTCAGGGATCTTCGACCTGATCTCGAAGCCCGCTGTAAGCGGGAAACATTTTGAAACTGTCTCTTACGTTTTACTTAAGATATAATATATTTGTGCATATGTCCTGAGTTGCCACATCGAGCTTGGTTTTACAGTTGTTTAATGCATTTCCAACCGTACTTAATGCCTTTTCAGGAGTATTATTTGTTTCACTCAGGTGGGCCAGGATGACATGGCAGAGGCGGTTATGGAGAAGCTCTTTGAGA
>JASJGP010000167.1:0-6745 GCA_033791485.1 Desulfobacterales bacterium
CCATTGCTGATGAATGTCAAGGCCAAGAAAGCGGATCTGGTTTATATGATTTCTTATATTATGGATGCATCCTTGCTCATGCGACAATCCAAGGAACTCAACCTTAACCCCAAGCTTTTTGTGGGCGGAGCAGCCGGCTTCACCCTGCCCGAATTTCAAAAAAATGCAGGGAAAGCTTCAAATTTTGTTTATTCCGCAACTCTCTGGACTCCTTCTGTGCCATATCCCGGAGCCAAGGCCTATTATGACAAGTTTGTTGAGATATATAATGAACCAACCGAATATCATGGTGCTGAGGCATATTCTGCAATGTATGTCATTGCAGACACTCTAAAAAGAGCGAAATCACTGGATAGAAAGGATGTCCGGAATGCCCTGGCAAATACCAACCTGATTACCTCCTTCGGCCCGGTTAAGTTTATTTCTTATGATAAAAAGACCAATCAGAACAAACTCCCCACATTTCTGGTACAGTGGATAGACGGCAAGCTTGAGACAGTATGGCCTAAAAAGGTTGCTACTAAAGATTTTGTTTATCCGATACCTAAATGGAGTAAACGATAAGCGATAAAAGGGCGGGGTTTTCCCGCCCTTTCTTTTAGTTTGAGTAGTTGAATGTTTGAGTTGTGGCGGTTTGAGCTACTCAACTATTTGACCACTCAACCACTCATCCAATAATACGGGAGTTATTCTATGGATGTCTTTCTGCAAACCCTGGTGGCCGGAGTTTTAAAAGGCGGCCTTTACGGTCTCATCGGCCTGGGTATGAGCCTGATTATGGGTGTAATGGGTATTATTAACCTGGCTCATGGCCAATTGATGATGGTGGCCATGTATGTTACCTTTGTTTTATCCCATTATCTGGGTATAGATCCGTATATATCGCTTTTCGTCAGTATGCCTGCTTTGTTTTTTCTTGGCGTAGTGATTCAAAAATATACCCTAAACCCACTTATGGAAGTAGATTCGATTTTACCTGAAAACCAGGTGCTGATGACAGTTGGAATCGGGATGGTGCTCACCGAAATTGCCAGATTTATTTTTACTTCGGACTATAAATCGGTTCAAACGAGTTATTCCGATGCAACATTTTTTCTTGGAGAGATCTCTTTCAGTATAGCTCTGGTCATTTCCTTTTTTATCGCAGTGGGGCTTACGCTGTTTATGTTCTGGTTTTTACTGAAAACGGATATCGGAAGATCGATTCGCGCTACTGCCCAGGATAAAGACGCAGCGCTGCTTATGGGCGTTAATTCCAAACGCATAACTGTTATTACCTTCGGCCTTGGTTCGGCACTTGTAGCCGCTGCCGGCACGGTCCTGATGCCCATATATTACCTGTTTCCTGATATAGGCGGGCCCTTTACACGAAAAGCTTTCGTCATCACCATACTGGGTGGTTTGGGCTCTACCGTGGGAGCGATTTTTGGAGGGTTGACTCTGGGTCTGGCCGAAGCCTTTGGCGCCACTTACATCGGTATGGCTTATGACGACATGATCGGTCTTTTAATTTTTATCCTGGTGTTATTGTTTTTACCCGGGGGTTTCAAGCGTTTGACCAAGATTTGATGGCGCCATCGATGATACTTTTTACGAGTTCATAAAGACTGAAGAGGAAAAGCATGAAAAAATTTCTGCCTTTGATTCTACTTATCATCCTGATCATCTTTCCCCTGGTGTATAAAAATGCGTATTACCAGCATCTTATGATCCTGGTATTTATATGGGTGGCTATCGGTTCAGGCTGGAACGTGATTGCAGGTTTTACAGGCCAGGTATCTTTTGGCGATGCCGCTTTTTTCGGCACAGGGGCCTATACGGCAGGGCTTCTGGCGCATCATTTTCAAATTTCGGCCTGGTGGGGAATGGCGTTTGGGGGCTTCATGGCCATGGCCGTTGCTTTTCCTTTCGGATGGATCTGTTTCAGGCTAAGAGGTGCCTATTTTGCACTTGCGTCTCTTGCCTTAAATGAGGTATGCCGGCATATTACCACCATTGCAGAGCCTTTAACGCAGGGCATGGTGGGTATTTTGATCATGCCGAGCTTTCTTTCAAAAATTCCCTATTATTATATTGCGTTAGCTATAGCTGTTTTTTCGGTCGTATTTGTTCAGTTCGTAATGAAATCCAAATGGGGTTATTATTTCCTTTCCATACGTGAAGACCAGGATGCTGCGGAAAGCCTGGGAATCGATACCCATCGCTACAAAATGGTTTCTCTCAACATAGCGGCGTTTCTTACCGGTATGGCAGGAGCGTTGTTTATGAATTACATGGGCTTTATCGATCCTGAAGTGGTGTTCTCTCTCCATGACATTTCGATTATGGCAATTTTAGTGGGGATTGTGGGCGGTGTGGGAACCATATACGGCCCGGCAGTTGGAGCCTTTGTAATGGTAGCGGTGCATGAATTTTTCAGAACCGGTTTTTTTGGTTTTTTCAAAGGCATGGCAGCATTAACCGGTTCGGATTTTCTCATCATTGCGGCCAAGTATATATCACAAGCTCATGTATTAGGATTCGGTATTCTGGTTGTTCTGGTTATTTTATACCTGCCCAATGGCATTGTGGGTGACTGGAACAAAATAATCGGTAGATTTTTTTCATTTAAAAAGAAGGAGGCAGCCACTTGATTTTATTTGAAGTCAAGAATCTGGTTAAACATTTTGGCGGTCTGGCAGCGGTTAATAATGTGTCTTTTCAGGTTGAAAAGGGGGAAATTTTCGGCCTGATCGGCCCCAACGGTTCCGGTAAAACCACTATTTTCAACTGTATCAGCAGTTATTTTCCTGTCACAGGTGGAAATATCTTATTTAAAGACCAGGACATTACCAGCCTGAAGACCAACAAAATATGCAAAATAGGCATCGGCAGGACATTTCAGGTGGTAAAGCCATTGGGCAGATTATCGGTTCTGGACAATGTTATTGCTGCAGCCTTTTCCAAGGCGAAAAATAAGCATGAGGCCCGTGATGTAGCGATGGAGACCCTTGAATTTTGTGGACTATCCCACCGAAAAGAGATAATCGCTAGAAGCCTTCCCATCGGAGAGCGAAAGCGCCTTGAAATTACCCGGGCCATGGCAACCCGGCCGGAACTGTTACTCTTAGATGAGACGGCGGCCGGCCTAAACCCCACGGAACTTGATGAAGCCATTGATCTAATCAAGAAAATTCGCGATAAAGGGGTAACCATCATTATTGTAGAACATATCATGAAGGTTATTATGACCATATCCGACCGCATCCATGCCATTAATTTCGGCCAGACTATTGCCCAAGGAGTACCTAAAGAGGTATCCAATAACAAGGCGGTAATCGAAGCTTACCTGGGAGAAGAATATGCTCACGGTTAATAATATCGATGTTTTTTATGGAGATTTACAGGTTTTGTGGGATGTCTCGTTCGAAGTTCGAGAGGGCGAAATTCTAGTATTAATTGGTGCCAATGGCGCAGGAAAATCGACCACCATTAAAACTCTTTCCTCGCTGCTTACTCCTGCTAAGGGAACCATCGAATATGACGGCGTTCGCCTTGATCATCATGAGCCGCATGAAATTATTCAGCATGGCATTGTGCATGTCCCGGAAGGAAGGCGGCTTTTTGCCGAGATGAGCGTAGAAGAAAATCTGATCATGGGGTCACTGTATGGAGAGGCAAAAGAAAAGAGATATGAAACCATGGAACATGTATTTGAACTTTTCCCAAGGCTGAAAGAAAGAAGAAAACAGATGGCTGGAACCCTTTCAGGTGGCGAACAGCAAATGGCTGCCATAGGAAGAGGTCTTATGTCTCTGCCGAAGATTATGATGTTTGACGAGCCATCCTTAGGCTTAGCTCCCATTCTGGTTCAGGAAATTTTTACAATGATCAAAAAAATCAAAGAGGAAGGAGTAACCATTTTGCTTGTTGAGCAGAATGTTACCCAGACTCTTGCCATGTGTGACAGAGCCTATGTTATGGAAAACGGGCGTATCGTTCTGGGAGGAACCGGCAGCGAGCTTATGGAAAACGACCAGATTAGGGAAGCATTTTTGGGGATTTGATAATTAAGGGTTCGAAGATTCAGGGATTCAAGGGGTCGAGTGTTTTTTTTCTAACGATTTAATAAGTGCTTTTTCGCCTCAGGCGGATCAACTTTTCCTATACCAACTTGTAGTATCTCTAATTTACCAGTCTCAATCTTCATTTTTGTCATTTTGTAAATTTCTAAACATATCTGATAGGACCTTTTCCAAACTTTTAATTCTTTCCGGCTACACTTATCAGCTATGCCGTGACAAGTATAATTCTTAAGTATTTTTATCTGCCTGTTCTATGGCGGTTCACTCGAACCCTTGATCCCTTGAATCCTGGAATCCTTATGATCCTAACTTACATATCTGTTTTATAGAACTGTTCCGGCTCGGTAATCGAACCGGGTTTTGGAGTATATTCGGTGGGAACAGTCCCTTCCTTGAAACATTCAAAAATCGTTTCTTCAGACTCAGGAATAGGCAAAAGGCCTGTTTTCGCATCGATCTGGGAAAAAACAACTCCTTCAGGCACCTGAAAAATCCTTACCGGCTTTTTATCAAGTATGCGTTTCATAAAACCGAGCCAGATCGGACATGCTGCCTTGGAACCGGTTTCATATTTTCCCAGAGAGCTTTCTTTGTCAAATCCGACCCACACACCGGATATATAACGTGGAGTGTATCCGAGAAACCAGGCATCAAACAGGTCGTTTGTTGTTCCGGTCTTGCCGGCTGTCGGCCTGCCCAAAGCTTTGGCCCTCCAGCCGGTTCCATTTTGGACCACACCTTCCAGGAGGTTGGTCATGATATAGGCAGTTGTTTTTTCTATTGCCTTTTCTTTTGTCGGGACAGACTCTTCAAGTACGTTACCGTCTCGATCAATAATTTTTGTAATAAAAACCGGCTCAACAAGGTAACCGGAATTGTTAAAAACCGAATATGCGTTGACAAGCTCAAGCAGAGAAACACCTGAAGAACCCAGGGCTATTGAAAGATCTCTGCTTAAATTGGAAGCAATACCAAGCTTTCGTGCGTAATCTCTAGCATAATCTATTCCTATGTCCTGCAGGATTTTTATGGTTACGACATTGCGTGATTTTGCAAGAGCGGTTCGAAAAAGGGTGGGCCCGTAAAATTTTTTTCCATAATTTTTAGGTTTCCATTTTAAATCCTGTTCTTCATCTTTAAACACGATGGGAGAATCGATTATGGTAGTTGCCGGTGTATACCCCATATCGATTGCTGCAGCGTATATTGTCGGCTTAAAGGCAGAACCAGGTTGTCGCCTTGATTGTATGGCCCTGTTAAACTGGGTTTCTCTGGCATCACGACCGCCTATCATTGCCTTTACATGACCTGTTCCAGCTTCTAAAGACAAAAGGGCACCTTCGGCTTTTGGAATCTGTTCCAGTGCAAGACTCCATAACTCACTGCCTTGCTTTTTGTCTTTTAATTTTACCAGTATGACATCGCCTTCTTTAAGGATCCTGCCGGGGTGTTTAACAGCGTTTTCGCGAAAAGGAACTTCGGGATTAGGCTTTCTGGCCCAATCCATATCTGCAATTTCAATAATACCCTGAGTATTACCCATCCGAACGGTAGTTGTATCGTTTTTATTATCAACCTTTATTACAACACCTTCTACTGTATTTCCTTTTTCAATGGGAGTTTCATCGAAGTCGATCTGGAGTTCTTTTGAAAATGTTTCGATTTCTTCTTTTGCCAGATGTTTCAACGGCCCTCTATAACCCTGTCGCTTATCAAGAGCTTTCAGACCTTTCTCGATTTCTTCCCGTGCATATTTTTGCATCTCAATATTAACGCAGGTGTAGATTTTGAGGCCATTCCTATACAAAATTTCAGGACCGTATTTTTTTTCTATATACCGTCTGACATGTTCTGTATAAAAAGGAACCTTTTCAATATACCAGTTCCGCCTCGGTTGAATATCAAGCTGTACGTTTATGGCTTTGGTAGCTTGAATATTCGTAATATACCCTTCGGCAACCATACGGTTTAAAACGTAAATCTGGCGCTGCTTTGCTTTTTCAGGGAATCTGAAGGGGGAATATCGGCTGGGCGCCTGTGGCAGTCCTGCCAAAATAGCACATTCGGCAAGATTTAATTCTTTAGCGGATTTTGCGAAATAATTTTCGGAAGCTGCCTCCACGCCGTAGGCTGCATGTCCCAGATAAATTTGATTTAAATATAAATAAAGAATCTCCTGCTTGGAAAAAGTTTTATCGATCCGATAGGCAAGTATGGCCTCTTTTATTTTCCTGTTATAACTTCTTTCCGGTGTCAAAAAGAACGATTTGGTTACCTGTTGTGTAATTGTGCTGCCCCCCTGAACAATTTCACCGGCTTCAAGATTTTTTATAAAGGCTCTGACAATGCTGAGAAAGTCTACCCCCTGGTGCTTGTAAAACCTTGCATCTTCTGAAGCAATGAAGGCCTCAATCAACATGGCCGGAATTTCCGCTAAAGGAACTACAACTCTGCGCTCATGATAAAACTCAGCAATTTTTCTGTTGTCGTCGGAGTATACCTCTGTTATTATAGAAGGATGATACTCGGTTAAAGAAGAAATTTTAGGGAGACCTTTGCTTAAATAAAAATAAATTATAACTGATGTAAGTGCGCCGGATAAAATGAAAAAAGCGGCCGCCAACAGGGAATATTTAATAATTAACCTTGCACTAATTCCTTCAGTCGGCCTGGCGCGTTTT
>JASJGP010000168.1:0-5999 GCA_033791485.1 Desulfobacterales bacterium
TGACGAGACCTTTGAAAAATGGTAATTCTTGTTCGAGTTCAAAGAGGGTGAAAATTTCAACCACAGGAGTATATTGAATATTTTGAGGATTGAAATTTGAGGCTGACGTAGAAATCGGGCAAAAAAGTGCCGTTTTGCAAAGGTCTCATGTTATAATGATAAAGAGAATCCTGTAAGTTGTCAAAGCTCTTTTATTTTTATCTTTCTTCAGTTACAATAGAGCATAAGATAAAAATTACGTAACTACTCACGTAGTCAGGCTGAAGCTGTTTAGACTGAAGGCTGAGGGGGGCATAAGAGTACGATTGTCGTACTTTGGCGGAATGTGATTTTTGCACCAACCAGAGCTTCAAAATGCGCTTTTCCCTAACAGTCTTTGCACAGCGCAGGCGCTTGCGCCGCGTACAGCCTTCAGCCTATCCACCTGAGTAGTTACAAAATTACTTTCTCGAGTTTGATGATTTTATAAAAACAGGATTTAAAAAATTATGGACGATCCCTTTTGTGTAAAAGCCGTGCTTTTTGATTTTGACGGGACTTTGACAAAACCCGGTTCTTTAGATTTTAAGCTTATAAAAAGAACCATCGGTTGTCCTGCTGAAAGCTTCATTCTGGAATTTATTGAAACCCTTGACGATCATGTACAGAGGGAAAAAGCAATATCTGCACTTGAAAACTTTGAAACCAGGGCTGCAGACTGTTCGGAACCCAACAATGGCGCAGAGGATTTGCTCCTATATTTGCATTCAAATGGCCTGAGCACAGGGATCATAAGCCGCAACAGCCTCGAATCTATCAAGAGATCTTTTCGCAATTTTAAAAAAATCAAAGCTGCTGATTTTGACGTGATTATCACAAGGGACGATCCTGTTAGGCCAAAACCCTATGCTGATGGAGTTATTCTGGCAGCTAAAAAGCTGAAAGTGGATGTGAAAGAACTGGTTGTAGTAGGGGATTTTCTTTTTGATATACAGGCCGGAAAAAATGCAGGGTCGATCACAGTTTTTCTGAACAACGGACTTGAACACGATTTTTTGGATCCGGATAGTGACTATACAATTTTCCAACTGGGTGAACTTAAAGATGTTATCCGGTAGGACTTGCCTCTTTCCTCTGGTAAATCGGCAAAATATTAGAAAAAGGCATAGGATTTGAAGCTAAAAAAGAGCTTTTAAGCTGCATTTTTTTGGGAAGTTAATTTTGATGATTTGGGGAGGAAAAAAATTATTGGGATTCCGGCTAAACCGAGTAAAGCGCTTGTTGTGAATGCAGCTTTCAGGCCAAACAGATCTGCCAGCCACCCAACTAAGACTGTAACTGCGGCAGTTGTCAAAAAACTTATGCCCATATACAATCCGTTTGCAGCACCCCTGTGACCTTTGGAATTATCCTGAACAATAGCAAGATTTACCGGCGAAACAGAAAAGAGAGAAAATCCCAGAAAAATGACGGTGGGAAACAGCATCCAGTCAGGGGCGTATAAAAAAGAAAGCATGAGAAGACAAGATGTCGGCATTGCTGTCAGCAAGATTGTTTGACGGCCTACTCGGTCACTGAGCGTCCCACCCAAAAAGGTTCCGGCAGCACCCGAAAATTCAAGCAAGGCAAGAGTTATTCCTCCAAACCAGAGATTTTTTCCTGAATTAACCATGTATGTCGGAAGAAATGCGATAAGTGTTGCAACCATAAAGGCACGGGAGATCATTATTCCCGTCAACGGTACCATAACATGACTCAGACGTTTAAATACTCCTGCTGGATTTACAGTAGCTACCCTGCTGGAAGCAGGGGTTGTATCTTTCATGTATATAAGGAGAAGGATAGAGGTAAGTATTCCAATAATCATTACCGGATAACTTCTGTCAAATCCCCAGAAAGAAACTGCCCATACACCAAAAAGTGGTCCTGCAGTCCTGGCCAGTTCACCCGCAGTCATCCAGTAACTCATACCGGTGCCTATATTTTTTCCGGATACTCGTGCGATCATAACCGGCCCCAAAACATGAAAGACTGCCGCACTTATACCGGCAATGGATAATAAACAGCACAGGGCGAAAAAGCTCGGAGCAGCACCTAACAGACTCATTGCAATGGCCGTTAAAGCGGGGGCTAAGATAGCCATGTATCGCATATCAATGCGGTCCGATACTATTCCGATCAGCGGATTAAAAATTGAGGGAAGTCGAATGAAAACTGTTAACGAACCTGCTAACAACATGGAGAGTTCAAATTTATTGATAAGAAGGGGCAGAAATACTGCAAGGAAGCTGGAAAAAACGTCATGGATTAATTGGCCACCGGTAATGATAAGTATCTTATCAGGATGAAAGTCTGGCTTTTTTCTCAAAATTTTTGTTCACAAAAGATACTGCTTTGAATAAGCGCTGGATGGACATCAAATTATAGCTGTTACTTTGTTTTTAATCCTTTACGAAAAATATCAAATCCAATTTGAAGTGTATTTTTAATGTAATCTTTATCCTTATTAATGATTTTTTTACTCGTCGACCATAGTATAATGCCGGAAAAAAATGCCCAGAACGTATCGGATAGTGCTACAGGATGGCATTCAACAAAAACGCCTTTTTTTGTTCCTTCTTTAAATATCTTCGACATACCGCCAATTGCTTTGCGAGACAAATCCGTTATATCATTTAGAACATCAGGAGATAGATTTTTTAACGTTTCACTTGACTGAAGATGAAACATATTAATAAGAACCAGAGGGTCGAACTCATAGACATCAAACATGGCTTCTACCAGGGCATCTAATTTTTGCTCTGGCAGCATTTTTTCTTCATTAACTATCTGATCAACTCTTATTTGAAGGTACTGGAGTATCCTGACTGAAAGAGAAGCATATAACTCCTCTTTATTCTTGAAATAAAGATACAACGTGCCCGGGCTAAGTTCCGCCTCATTTGCAATGTCATCCATTGTTGCATGGTTAAAGCCTTTGTCGGAGAACACCTTTTTGGCTGCAACTGTAATCTGCTGCTTTCTTCTTTCTTTTTCCCGTTCTTTTCTTTCTTTAATACCCATACCGGTAAAATTTCCATGAAGGCCATTTATTTTTTTTAAGCTATTTGGTAATTTATTTTATTTATTTAGTCAAGAGTAATGTAAACAATAAGAATTAACCCTGTTGCGGAATTAATTTCTTTGTTGTATTTATCTGAGAAATACTATGAATAAATCTTTATTTTAAATTAAGGAGGAGCGAATGGCGGTAAACGCAAATATGCTAATAATTATCGCAAGTGGAATTATAGTCGGTATTGGAGCATCATTTTCCGGCCTTGGCGGCGGTTTTCTTATGGTTCCACTCCTTCTCTTTTTAGGATATTCTGCACAAAAGGCTGTAGGCACATCTTTTCTTGCCATTTTGATCATATCCATATCAGCACTTGTTGCTCATAATAAATTGGCCAATGTGGACTATCAAACAGGAATCCTCCTTGGTATAGGCGGAATTATCGGAGCCCAGATAGGAGCGCGTCTTGTTGAGCATATTTCAACAGCAAATTTTAAAAAATTATTTGCATTGATTCTATTAGGACTTGCTGTATATGTATTTATCAAAAAATAAAGTTATTAAAAGGAGAAAATGAGATGAAAGTAGCTGTTAGTTCAAGTGGGAAGGATTTAAACGCACCAATCGATGCGCGGTTCGGAAGATGCGCTTTTTTTATGATCGTGGAAACGGGCGATATGAGTTTTGAAGCTTTTGATAATGAAAGTATAGGCCTTGGTGGAGGTGCCGGGATTCAAGCAGCACAATTTGTCGCATCAAAAGGAGCTAAAGCCGTCATTACGGGTAATTGTGGTCCAAACGCCGTACAAACACTTTCGGCGGCAGGGGTTGAGTTGTTTACCGGGCAGGCAGGAACGGTAAAGGAAGCGGTTGAAAGATATATAAATGGCGGCCTGATGCCGACAGAGGAAGCGAACGTGGAAGATCATTTCGGTATGGGTGAAGCGCCTGTAACTGCTCCTGCATCTTCAGCTCCTGGAGCCGGCATGGGAATGGGTGCCGGCACGGGTATGGGCGGTGGCAGAGGCATGGGCGGTGGCGGTGGCAGAGGCATGGGCGGTGGCGGTGGCGGAGGCATGGGTGGCGGTGGAAGGTGTATGGGTGGAGGCGGCGGCAGAGGTATGGGACGTGGAATGGGTATGTCCGGAATGGGTATGCCTGGTCAGGCAAGTCCCGGTCCATTGCCGAAAGCCCAGGATTTGGAAAGTTTGAAAGACCATGCCAAAAATTTAAGCAAACAGATGGAAGAAATCATGGCTCAAATTAAAAAATTAGAGCAACGCGATTAGAAAAATCGATAGGGAAAGAGATATATGAGCGACAAATTCGATAACTTTGTGCAGGATTTGCAGGAGCAGATTTTTGAAGAGACCAGGGAGGATTACGGTGAAGTGGCCTACCAACGATGGCGAAATCCGCTTTACGTGGGGACTATGAAAGATCCTGATGTACATGCCAGTACCAAAGGAACGTGCGGAGATACAATTGATATTTTCTTGAAGTTTGAAAATGGCCATGTGAAGGAAGCGTCATTTTTAACGGACGGTTGCGGGTCTAGTATGGTATGCGGCTCTTTTGCCGCCGAGATGTCCCTGGGAAAAAATTCTGAGAAGCTGTTTGAGATTACCGGAGAAGCCATACTGGACAAATTGGGAAAATTCCCGGAAGAAGACAGGCACTGTGCTTTTCTTGCTGCAGAAACGCTACATAAAGCGACAAATGAATATATGATTAAAAAAAACAAATAGAAATAAAATTTTGATTTATACTGATTAGGACTTATTCCCATGATTATAAGTGTTGCGAGCGGAAAAGGCGGAACCGGGAAAACAACTGTTTCAACCAATCTCGCCCTGGCAATCGGTCATGATGTTCAACTGCTTGACTGTGATGTTGAAGAACCGAACGCCCACCTTTTTATTCATCCTGTTGTTGAAGAAACAGAAACAATTTTTCTGCCTGTCCCGGAAGTTGATGATGAAAAGTGTACCTATTGCGGGAAATGCGGCGACATATGCCAGTTTAAGGCGATTGTCGTTGTAAATGAAAACGTACTGGTCTTTGAAGAACTTTGTCACAGTTGCGGTGGATGTATGGAAGTTTGCCCTGAAGATGCCATAACGGAAAAGGGTCGGGAAATGGGCATTATCGAAAAGGGACATCGCAATTCAATAGAGTTCATTCATGGAAAACTCAGGGTAGGCGAAGCCATGTCTCCGCCTTTGATAGATAAGGTTCGTTCTTTTACACGCCCTGATATGCTTACCATTATTGATGCCCCACCCGGCACGTCGTGTCCGGTCATCAGGTCGATGAAAAATGCGGACTTTATTCTTCTTGTTACCGAACCGACTCCATTCGGGCTTCATGATTTGAAACTGGCAGTTGGTGCAGTAAAAATGTTGGATATTCCCTGTGGACTGGTGATTAACCGCTCCGATCTTGGAGATGGTAAAGTTAAAGAATATGCAGCCAAGGAAAAATTGCCGGTTCTCATGGAAATACCCTTTGACCGAAAAATTGCCGAGGCATACTCAAGAGGAGACATGATAGTTGAAGTTATGCCTGAATTTAAGGACAGGTTTATAAAACTCTATCAGGCGATTAAAGATATAGTAGAGCAAAAAAAGTAAAACTGACCGGTTTTTTACTCTGAGACTGATCCCCTCAGGCCTATCTGGTCCGCTACCTCCCGCATGCCCATAATCGTATCTGTTATTAGATCTGCTACCTCTACCCCCAGCATTCCAGCACCCTTTTCAATAACAGACCTGTTTACACCGGCTGCAAATCTTTTGTCCTTCCATTTCTTTTTAACTGATTTAGCCTTCATATCGAGAACGCTTTTAGAAGGACGAACCAGGGCGGTCGTTACCACAAGTCCGGTAAGCTCATCAATTGCGTAAAGATATTTTTCCAGTTCAGTCCGGGGCTCAACATCCGTGCAGATTCCAAACCCATGGCT
>JASJGP010000169.1:0-3535 GCA_033791485.1 Desulfobacterales bacterium
CCCCCCTTTTTTGTCTTTTTTCTTGGCCTTGTCCTTTTTCTTGGCTTTGTCTTTTTTCTTGGGGTTGTGTTTTTTCTTGGCGTTGTCTTTTTTGTTGGCTTTGTCTTTTTTGTTGGCTTTGTCGTTTTTCTTGGGTTTGTCTTTTTTCTTTACCTTTTCTTTTCCCCCCTTTTTTTCTTTCTTCTCTTCTTTTTCGGCCTTCTTCTTCTCCGTTGGTAACTTTACTTCGGTTTCCTCAGCTTTCTTTTTCGCCTCTTTTTTTTCTGCCATGGTGTCCTCCTCTTTTTCTAAGGTTGCCGGTGCAGCCATTGAACCGGTGCATTGAGAATCATGTAGCATGCTTCTTGGGAAACTCAAAGAATTCTATTTTGCCGCAATGATCGCTAATTTTTGTCCAGGATGAAATATCCAGCTTCACGCAATATACGCCGCAGGTTGGGATATTGCCGATAGGCTGATCACCGATGTAATTGGCCAACGCATTTATAGCCGGGTTATGACCGACGACCATGGCCTTATTCACGGGATCATCAATTTGTTTAACAACATTAATTAAGGCATTTTCACGGAATTCATAAATGGTCTGGCTGTATCGAATATCTTCTAAAGGGTAATTGATTGCGGCGGCAATAATCCGTGCGGTCGTGGCCGCTCTGTTTGCAGGGCTGGATATGACGAGGTCCGGTGCCACCTTTAATTTTTTGAGAACTTTGCCCATAAAAGGCGCGTTTTTTCGCCCGCGTTTATTCAAGGGTCTTTCAAAATCATCCAGGTTGGGATTTTTCCAACTTGATTTGGCATGCCTGACCAGATAAATGGTTTTCATTTTTTACGACCGATAGGAGATAGACGAAAATCCATCATTTAGAGTTAATTCTTATTCGCTTTTAAAAGCAACTGGTTTATGCAACCGCTTTTTTTTGTCTGCCACTCTTCCGCACTTTGTGCATACGAACTTGGGATTTCTGACTATATCACTGAATTTATCAAATTTATTAGAAATATCTTCTTGCTTCCAATTGCAAAGCTTTTTTGTCTTTTTTGCCATATTTTTCTCCTTTATTGCTCTCGTGCTTCCATGAGCATTTAATCTGATATTATTATACATTTATAGCTATTTACCCTAACAACGGAAAATATGTTTGTAAACGAAAAATCTCGCTAATTCTTATCCTTGGAAGAAAATAAAATGCAACGGCTGACATTTACCATTTTGTATATGGATTTTTGATCAGGTTAGAATTGAAATAGCGTGGATCGCCGGTCACCTCTTCTCCAATCCAATCCGGTTTGGGGAAATATTGATCTTCGCTCTCCAGCTCTAATTCAGCGACAATTAACCCCTGGTTTTCCCCGAAAAATTCATCAACTTCCCAAACAAAACCGCCATTTTCCACCTTATATCGGTTTTTCTCGATTAGTGGTTTCTCACAGATGTCGAGCAATGCATCGGCATCCTGACGGGGAATTTCATATTCGAATTCCAGGCGGGACGCCCCGATTGAAATTCCTTTGATCGTAAGATAGCCTTTATCCTCGATGGTGCGCACCCGCACAGTTCTCTCTTTGACGGTGCTTAAATAACCCTGGCGGTACTTTGTTGCTTTTTCGTCACGCCAGACACCTTTTTTGACCCTAAACTTTCTTTCGATTTCCGTGCCCATCGTATCTCCAAAAATGAAGGTTTTGATACCGAGTTGATCGTTTGGAAGACCCCCTGCAATTGATCACGAAATTTATGATGCATGGCACAGGGCCGCCCGTTAATGACGCTTAGACTGAGATAGAACGGTTTTTTGAACTTTATCCCATAGGTTCTGGTACGATCTCGCTGCCACAGACTCTGGTGAAAACTCGGCAACCGGTGCGCGGTAGATTCCCATTTTTTCGATCAGGGCTAAATAAGGGATAAAGCTTTGCAAAACACCGCTATACGCCTTTGACACCGCGGCGATGATGTTGCGGTGCATATTTTTGCGTCGATCCACCATCGAAAAAAAAGTGTAAATCTTGCCGGTGTCATAGTTGTTCTGATTGCAGAAAGACAGCAGTTGTCCATACGTTCGCACAGACAGGGTCGTTGGAATCAGTGGCACAAGGGCGTAGTCAACGGCGTTCAATATGTTCTCGGCCAGAAGGCTGATGGTAACCGGACAGTCCAGAAAAATGAAGTCATATTCGGCTTTAAACGGTCTTAAAATTTTCCTGAGCCGTTTTTTGGAACCCTTCAAATTGTCAAAACTAACCTCTAAATTGCGCAGCGAGAAATCTGCCGGAAGCAGGTCCAGATTATCATAATCCGTGCCTTTTATACTTCTGTAAACCTCTTTCCCGCCTCGAATAAACCCTTTAGCCCCGGATTTCAGTTTGGGTTTAATGCGAAAATAGTAAGTTGCGGAGCCTTGCGGATCCAGATCGCAAATGAGCGTTTTCGCGCCTGTTTGCGCTGCCAGATAAGACAGGTTTACTGCCGCCGCGGTCTTGCCCACCCCGCCTTTATTACTGTAAATTGCCAGGGTCGTCATGAAACATCCTCTTTGGCCTTTGAAGCGAAAAGTTCTTGGAATAATTCTTTATTTCCCGGTGATGAAAAATCTGTGAAGGTGTCGGCAAACGCATCTTTAAGCATCTGTCTTTCCCGGCCCAGCGTTCCAACCAGGCTGCCAATTGCCACAAGTGTTGTTTTTAACTGTCGCTGGGTTGCGGGCAGTTCCTTGATGATGTTCAGAAGATATTCTTCCTGAACCCTAAGATCGTTGAAGTCACCCAAGTTGTCCTGTAATTTCTTCAATTGCTTAATCAGGACATTAATTTTTTTGCGGGGAAATAAACTAGCGAAGAACTCCATCAAGTATCGCAGTTTTTTACAATCAATTCTGAGAACATGCAGCATCTCATCTTCAGTATTTTCAAGAATTTGGCTGCCAACTTTCACAACCTTGCGGTATTTCTTATAGATTCTGTTGCGTGACAGATCAATTACGGGGCGCTTCGCATTTGATGCAGTCACCGAATCTCTCTGTGGTTTATTTAAAAAAGCCCCCCAATCCTTCAGGGTCTTGGCATATTTTTTGGCCTTCAAACCGCGGATGACATTCTGCAAGGCCTTCGATCGCTTTTTCCGCAAGTGGTCAAACAAGGGATCAATGTCATTGCGCAAAATCGGGGGAAGCATTGCTTTGTATTTATCTTCATTTAACAGATAGACATCCAGGTCCCGCAGCTCGTTGGAGAATTTTCCCACAAAAGCAAAATCTTTTTTAAATCGATCGGTTGTTTTGACCGGGAACACATATTTGATTTGGCCTAATGCGGAGCGCGTCCTGCGAATCGCCACCCGGAAATCATGTAAGAATTCCGTATCCAGGTCTTTTTCAATATTGGCTTCGTTGATCCGCATAACCTGCGACAAAAAACACAAAATGATTTTCGTTGCCTGGTCAGAGCACATATTCGGATCGAGTTGAATATTTAACTTGGCAGAATAATCGCCCGGCTTTTTATCAACAACCTCCAGCGCCTTGAAAACTACATC
>JASJGP010000170.1:0-3986 GCA_033791485.1 Desulfobacterales bacterium
GATAAGCGCCGACTTCGAAAAGTGTCTTTTGCAAAGCAAAATACATTTTTTCCATACAGGCAATAAATAACATAATCAAGTTAAAAAAATAAGAAAATCGTGCAAAATAAAGCCATTTAAAAATAAACAATTAAAATACAAACAGTTAATAAGAATAATTTTCTGCAATATTTTTTCTTGACAAAATCAACTAATTAACTGTAAATAATAAAACTGAGTGAGCGCTCGTTCAATTATTCGATTCACGGAGGTAATCATGAATGATAGTATTCTCTTTAAGGAAGAAAAGAACGGAATTGTAACTCTTACTCTTAATCGTACTGAAGTGATGAATTCATTTAATTTTGCTTTGCTTCTTGCGCTAAAAGCTGAAATTGAAGATTTACAATTTAGTACGGATGTCAGGGTAATCATCATCACAGGAGCAGGTGAAAAAGCATTTTGCTCGGGAGCAGATCTTAAAGAACGGATAACCCTTAAACCGATTCAGGTTAAAAAATATATATTTACGATACGAAATCTTTTCACTTCAATTGAACAGCTGAACAAACCGGTAATTGCGGGAATAAATGGTGTTGCGCTGGGCGGGGGAACAGAGCTTGCCCTGGCTTCCGATATCCGTATCGCATCGACTAATGCCTCAATGGGACTTACGGAAGCCAGACTCGCAATAATTCCAGGCGGAGGCGGCACACAGAGACTTCCCAGGCTTGTTGGTAAAGGAAAAGCAAAAGAGCTTATATTTACCGGCCAGAGGGTAGGAGCCGAAGAAGCGCTCAAAATCGGCCTTGTCAATAAAATTTGTGAACCGGAAGCGCTAATGGACGAATGCAATAAAATGGCAACCATGATATGTGAAACAGGTCCCATTGCTATCGAACAGGCAAAGTATGCAATAAATTACGGCCTTGAGACTGACCTGCACACAGCCCTTGCAATTGAATCGAATGCCTACTGGATTTGTATACCTACTGAAGACCGTCTGGAAGGACTTGCCGCTTTTCGTGAAAAAAGAAAGCCGGTATATAAGGGGAAATAGTAGAGTTTTTTAGAACTACTCGGGTTCAAAAGTTCAGAGTTTTATCTGACGATTCTTACGATACACATAGTTCAGAACTCCTGACCTGTGTGTGTTTTCGAGGTATTATGAAAGCTCGATCGAAATTTCAGATGTAACAATTTGAACATCAAACATCGAACGCTCAACATCGAATGTCGAATAAGGATGTCGCTTCGCTCCATTAGATTATAAAATTGAAACAGCGGAGGTGTACAGTCATTCGATGTTCGACGTTGGATGTTCGATGTTGGACGTTCATTTTTTATTTTAGTTCGGTGTTTAATAGAATATGCTGCAATAAGATTTACGTTGGTTCAATAGACCTGAAATTACTAACCGTGAACCTGACAACCTGAGTAGCTACAAGTTATTTATTAAAGCCATTAAACCTGGTCCTTTAGACCAGAATTATTTACCAAGGAGGATTTTATGACCGAGTATGACTATTGGAAAATATTTCCCAAAATGCCGAAGAAAGTAACTATCGGTGATATAACCATTCGTGACGGTTTTCAGCATGAAGAAAAATTCATCTCTACCGCTGCTAAAAAGTTTTATCTCGAAGAGCTTATCTTTGCAGGTTGTCGTCATATCGAAGTGACCAACCTTGGGAGTTCATTTCTCATGCCGCAGTTTAGAGATGCGGAGGAGTTGCTTGCACATCTGAGAGGTGACCGTTTTAAAAAACGATGCGAAAAAAAAGGCGTGAATTACGATGACATTGTGCTTACAGCCATTACCATCCGTGAAGGTGCTGTTGACCGTGCTATCGAACTCAGAAAAAAAGGAATCGGCCCTGATCGTCTCCTGATGATGGTCTCAACCGAAGAAGAGCATCATTTTGCAAACTCCGGTACGACCCTTCCCGATTACTGGGCGGAAGCAGAACGATGCACAAAAAAATGCAATGATGCAGGGATGAACATGTGCGGAACGGTGAGCACCATCTGGGGAAGCCCCATTGGAGGCGCCACGGATATGAAAGATGCGGTGGAATTTTCCAAACGATGGCTGGAGATCGGCGCCCATGATATTGAACATGCCGACCATGACGGCAGTGCTTCGGCAGCGGCGGTTTACCGTTATTTCTCCATGATTCTTGATGAAATTCCAGACCCAAGAGTTCATATCGCCCATTTCCATGAAACAAAACGCGTCGCTTCGGCATCCGTTCTGGCTGCCCTGCATGCCGGGATTATCAATTTTGAAGGCACTCTGGGAGGCCTGGGTGGGCAACCCGCCAATTTTCTGGATGACTGCCCCACCCGAGGTACCGGAGACTACTATTATGAAGACCCCAGGTATGTCGGACTGGTTGTCTTGGAAGACACACTGGTTCAAATTGATGAGATGGGTATTAAGCACGGCTACGATGTGGACCGCATTTTGTGGTTAGGCAAACAGATGGAGAAAACCATCGGCCGCAGATTACGCTCCGAAGCGGTTATTAATGGCCGCACCTTAAAGGAAGGTCACATGCATTTTGCCAGACCCGGGTTAAAGAAAAGAAAAGAAAAATTAGGTGAAAAACCCGGGCAGGCACTACCGAAAGAGTGGGGCTCCAAAGCAGTATTGCCTGAACAGTATCGGCCCAAAACATAATAAAGGGTGACTGCTCATGTAGTCAAGCTGAAGCTGTTTAGACTGAAGGCTAAAGGGATCAGAAGAACACGATTGCTATATTTTGGCGGAAATATCTTAGTTTTTACCAAACCTGAATTCAAAATGCGCTTTTTCTTCACAGTCTTCAGCCTATGCACCTGAGTTAACATAAATTCACCATTGAAGTGCCAACCGAGGAGATCTTTTCATGTCGGAAAAAGCGGATCGAGTGGAGGACCTAAGCCGGGAAGATACCGCCCGTCTTGTGATGGACATGTTGCATAGGATTATTATACACTACGCTCTATGGTTTACGGAAGTCAGGCACCAGATGGGGATGGAAAAAGCACTGGACACCCTGCAAATTGCATCAGATAGAAGCATCGGCATCCAGATGAAAAGGCTTTCAAAACTCTTCGGGTTTGAAATGAAAGACGGTATCCCCCTGTCCCTTCTAAATATGCCTAAAGAATCCCTTGTTGAACTTTTGCATACCGTTGGTGTTAACTGGCTGGCAAATGACGGCGTTTGGTTTCAGGCTGTAGAATTTGAAAGCGGTATGAATGATGCCAAGCGCTGCAACGATTCCTGCTGGGCGCATTTCTCTCCTTTTGAAGCATGGTCGATTAAAAAATATCTGGACCTTCCTAAAAACCCCGGACTCGAAGGCTTAAAAAAGGCGCTTGGCTTCCGGCTGTATGCCAGAATAAACACCCAGTCATTTATTGATGAGGGCCCTGATAGTTTTGTCTTTCAGATGAACGAGTGCCGTGTTCAATACGCAAGGAAACGAAAAGGCCTTGATGATTATCCATGCAAATCCGGTGGAATGGTTGAATACACCTATTTCGCCAGGTCGATTGATCCGAGGATAAAAACCGAGTGCATCGGATGCCCACCGGATGAACATCCGGATGAGTGGTACTGTGCCTGGCGTTTTAAAATTTGATGGCTAAGTAAAAAATCCCATCTACTGCGTTGCAGCGGTTTTTCAGAAACTCGGCATACTACATGTATTGCCTCGTCTCTGAAAAATAGCTGCGCCTTGTATATGGAACTTTCTACTTAGCACCCCAAGGGCATTTCCTGCGGGCACCATCGGTGATAATTTTACGAAACCATCAAGGCTTAATAATATGATTGTTGAAATCAGGGTTCATATGCCGGTCTTGAGATCATACCTGTGAGGCTCATTTAACACCAATGTTTCCTGTAACCCACAAAAAATTTGAAACCGCCATAAAAAAATTTAAAAGAAAAAACAACTGTCTGGTTGTAGGCCTGACAGGCGGAATAGCCAGCGGCAAGAGCACGGTCTCTGATA
>JASJGP010000171.1:0-4242 GCA_033791485.1 Desulfobacterales bacterium
AGTAGAATATATGAAACGTTATGGCCTTGCCCTTGGAGGTTCACTTGAAAATGCAGTTGTAATTGATAAAGACAGCATAGTTAACGAAGATGGTTTGCGATTCGAAAATGAATTTGTACGGCACAAAATGCTTGACTGCCTCGGAGATTTTTCCCTTCTTGGGATGCCGGTTTTAGGTCATTTGATTGTTGTTAAATCAGGGCATGCCTTCAACCACGCCTTTCTTGAAAAATTCTTGTCCCAGAAAAAATCATGGGAAACCTGCACAATCCAAGATTCTGCGGAACTAGAACAATTGCAATCAAAATCTCTTGCAATTTAAGAGGGTTTCCGGTATAAATTAATCTGGTATTTTTTTTGTAATCTTTCCCAGTCTTTTATGTTTTGATATAACACCACTAATGAATCGAAAAATATTAATCATACTTCTTAGCTCGCTCTTTTTTTTTCAGACTTCTGCTTTTGCACAGGATGCAAAACTCGTAAATGTAAATATCTCAAATACACGTGACGATCTCCTAATATATTTCAATGTTGAAGGCGCTTTCAGAGAAAAACTGAAGAAGGCTATTTTAAGCGGAGCGCCAGCTACTTTTTCATTTTATGTTAATTTATACAGGATTCGAAATTTCTGGCCGGATAAGAGTATAGCAGACATAAAGGTAACTCATACGGTAAAATACGATACTTTGAAAAAGGAATTTACCGTTAAAAGACCATGGAAAAACAGCAAACCCGTGGTTATCAAATCTTTTCAACAAGCCCAAAAGCTGATGACTGAGATTGACAGCCTGGAGGTTGTCTTATTAAGCAAGCTCGAAAAAGGAAGTCGGTATCAAACAAGAGCTAAGGCTGAGGTTAGCAAACTAACCCTTCCGTTTTATCTGCATTATGTCCTGTTTTTTGTTTCTTTATGGGACTTTGAAACCGATTGGTATACAATAGATTTTATTTACTAAAAGATGTTCGATAGTATACCAAACTGCCTCTGCCCTCTCACCGCAACGTTATGAGCGAAAATATAAAACCATTCAGTATCGATCAGGATCGTAAACGACGAAAGCGTGAAGTCATCCTGATTGGTATTATTATCGTCATAGTCTCACTTCTGGCTTTTGCTGAAAGCAGAATCATACATTTCGGCACCGACTTTCCTGTTTCCAACACAGTTTTGATGTTTATTTTGATTAATGTCAATCTGCTGTTAGCAATCTTATTAATATATCTTGTTTTCAGAAATATAGTAAAGCTGCTTTATGATAGAAAGCGAAAAGTAATGGGAGCAAAGCTTCGCACGAGGCTCGTGGTTGCATTTATCGCCCTCACCCTTTTGCCTACAGTGATACTCTTTTTATTTTCCATCAACTTTATTACAACCAGCATGGAGTTCTGGTTTAAGGTCCCGGTGGAGCAATCCCTTGAGAAATCACTATCCGTAGGAAGAAGCATATATACAAGGATAGAAAACGACAACCGGTTTTTCCTGGAAAGAATCGCATACCAGATAAAAGCAAAAAGCCTTTTAAGCCCGGATAAAGGTAAAGCCCTTTCCAATTATATCCAGGTTGTACAGAACGCATTCAATTTTGATGCAGTGGAGGTTTATTCCGCAAACTCAAAGCGTCTTATGCTCGCTCTATCGCCGAAACTGGGGAAAGAATCTTTTAAGGAGGTGTCCGCCGATGATCTTATTAAAAAAATTATTCCCAAACGTTCATGGTCGATAACCGAAAAAATTATACAAGGAGAACTCGTCAAAACCATTGGGACAATCCCTTTCGGTTCAAAGCCCAATGATACGCTGGCTTTTGTTGTAGTGACAACTATGATTCCTCCCGATCTTTCTTTGAACATGAAATCAATTTCAAAAGGTTTCGAAGAGTACCAGCAGATTAAACTTATGAAAAAGCCGATTCAGATTACCTACTACATATCACTGTCAATAGTCGCATTTCTTGTGCTGTTTTGCGCCATATGGTTTGGATTTTACATGGCCAAATCAATAAGCATACCAATAAAAGAACTTGCTGAAGGTGCCAGAAGGGTTGCTGAAGGAGAGCTTGGTTTTAGTATCGATCCTGTGGCTGACGATGAAATAGGAAGCCTTGTTGAAGCCTTTAACAAGATGACAAAAGATTTGCGTATCGGTAGGGAGCAACTGGAACTCTCCGCACTGATGCTTCAGCAGCAGAATGTTGAAAATGAAGAACGGCGACAATACATGGAGATCGTGTTGGAAAATATCTCCGCCGGTGTAGTAACACTTGACTCGAGAGGATACGTCACAACTGCAAACAAATCGGCTGAAAAGATGTTAAATCTTAAGTCTGAAGATATCTTGAAAAAGAGTTATAAGAATCTGCTGGGCGGACAGCCTCTGCAATTAATTGAAGAAGTAATGGAAGATATTACAAATTCCAAGAAAGATTCAGTCGAATTGCCTTTAAGATTATCTATTGAAGGAAGGTCGCGGAGCTTCTTGATTAATGCTAATGCACTTAAGGACGATACCGGGAATCATGTGGGCATTGTAATGGTATTTGATGATCTAACAGAATTGGAAAAAGGGCAGCGGATGGCAGCATGGCGTGAAGTTGCTCGCAGGATTGCTCATGAAGTAAAAAACCCTTTAACGCCCATAGCTCTTTCAGCTCAGCGTCTTAAACGGAAATATTCCGAACAGGTTAATGCACCGGTTTTTAATGAGTGCATCCGAATGATAATTGACAATTCCGATCTGATTCGGAATCTTGTAAACGAATTTTCATCATTTGCCAGATTTCCCTCTGCAGATCCGAAACCCTGCAAATTACCCCCAATAATTGAAGAAACACTAGCGCTTTATAAAGAAGGTTATCAAAAAATTACTTTTAAAACAAACATTCCGAATAAATTTCCGAATCTGAGCCTTGATCGCCAGCAGATAAAACAGGCAATGATTAATCTTGTTGACAATGCCATTGCTGCGATAAAAAATGAAGGGAGCATTATTATTTCTTTAGCCCATGACTCCATCTTAAAAAAAGTACGTTTGGAAATAGCAGATAATGGTGTGGGCATTTCCGATGAAGATAAAACACGTCTTTTTGAGCCGAATTTTTCAACAAAAAAAGCCGGTATGGGCTTAGGACTTACAATTGTAAATTCAATTATTGCTGATCATGGCGGAATGATAAGTGCTAGAGATAATATTCCCCACGGCGCTAAATTTGTTATAGAACTGCCCGTGTAAGAGGTAGAGACAAGGAGAAAAAAATATGTTTCCATCTGTTTTAATTGTTGATGATGAACCGTCCATCTTGCAATCCCTTGGAGGTCTTCTTTCTGATGAAGGGTTTGAAATTATAACCGCTTCAAATGGTTATGAAGCATTGAAGATCATTGATAAGGAATCCCCGGACCTGGTTTTGCTTGACATATGGATGCCCGGCATTGATGGCATAGAAACTTTAAAAGAGATAAAAAAAGGTAATCCTTATATCCAGGTAATCATTATCACTGGTCACGGGAACATTGAAACTGCGGTAAAAGCTACCAAGCTTGGGGCATTTGATTTGATTGAAAAGCCGCTTTCTATAGACAAAATAATTGTATCAATTAACAATGCTTTAGATTTCAGGCGACTGGAAGAAGAAAACAGATACTTGCGAAAAAAAACAATCGAAAAAAATTCGATAAGCGGAAAAAGTGCACCTACCGAATTCCTTAGGAAACAAATAGAAACAGCAGCCCCGACAGAAACATGGATATTAATAACAGGAGAGAACGGTACGGGTAAAGAACTAGTCGCTCGAACAATACACCAGTTAAGCCCAAGGGCACATCAGCCGCTTATTGCCGTCAACTGTGCTGCAATACCCGAAGAATTAATCGAAAGTGAATTATTTGGTCATGAAAAAGGAGCTTTTTCAGGAGCAACCGCAAAAAAAATAGGCCGATTTGAAATGGCCAATAACGGAACCATTTTTCTCGATGAAATCGGTGACATGAGTTTAAAAACTCAGTCTAAGATTTTGCGTGTACTTCAGGAGCAAAAATTCCACAGAGTTGGTGGGAGTAGAACATTAAGGGTGAACGTAAGGGTCATTGCAGCAAGCAACAAAGGTCTTGAAGAAGAAATTGAAAAGGGAAGTTTCAGAGAGGATCTTTACCACCGTCTTAACGTGATACCAATCAATGTTCCGGCATTAAGACAGCGATGTGAGGATATTCCACTTTTAGTGGATATTTTCCTTGCTGAAT
>JASJGP010000172.1:0-4479 GCA_033791485.1 Desulfobacterales bacterium
CCACTTCTCCTTGTCTTTTTAATTCATCAAGCATCCATTTTTGTATTCTGGCATTTACATGAACACGTTTTAAATGTGATGGTAATTTGGGTTTTGGTATTCCTCTGTAGCCTCCGCGCATAAAAATCTCCTTTTAACCACCTGATTTCGGATCTTTCAGATTAAAAAGGTCACACCTAAAAGCCACGTGTTTCCATGTTTATAGAAAAGCGTACTACGGTTCCCATAAGAATAGGGTGATTTTCGCCTAAAAATATGACCTTTCGATTTTGCCTGTTTGCAGGATACTTGTTTTTAATAAAACCCTGTCCTGCCGTGAGTTAAACCATGGCGTGATAAGATACGTCCAATTGTACTTTCAGACGGTAATGGATTGACCTCATCAGATTCTTCTAATTTTTCTTTAATAGCCTTGGGGCCGCAAAATAGGCCGCTGTTATATAATTCCAGCCGTACAATCTTGACTATTTCTTCGATCTCTTTTTTTGTATATGCCGGATTCATCTATGATTTGATCCTGTTCATTTCATCTGCTTTTTTGTTGTTGCCAAGCCCTGAGCAGGATTGTTTTTTCTCAGGGATGTTCCATTTATTTTAATAGTGATGCAACGATGCTGAAGACGATCTAACATGGCATCTACCATATCCTTGGGTTTGAAGAGGTCATACCATTTATCATACTCAAGATTGGTGGTGATAATAGTTCCTTTTCCTGCCAGATATCTCTCGGCCATGAGCTTGAAAAAGCAGTTCATCTGCTCCCCGTTTAATGTCAGGTAGGCCATTTCATCCAATAGTAAAATATCAAAACGGCAGAGGCGATTAAGCAAACTTGCTGTGGTTCGATCTGCCAGAGATGCATACAGGTCATTGACCAAATCCTGAACATTGTAAAAAAGACCTCGGTATCCGGCCAGCAAGGCCTCCCGTAAAAGTCCTGCTGCCAATCCTGACTTGCCCACACCGGGTTCTCCGATAAAAATAATATTTTCTCCCCTCTCCACAAAATTGCCGCAACTCAGATCCATGATCTGCTGTTTATTGACGTTGGGCTGCCTATCAAAAGGATAAGATGAGAGTGTCCAATTCCATGGAATATGTGCATTCTTGATCCGGTTAATCAGGCTGCGTTCTTTTCTGTAACGCATTTCCTCTTCAAGAAGGATCGTTAGTGTGTGGCTGGTGGAAAAAGCTTTTTTTTCTGATTGCACCAGCACTTCATCCACAACCTCTTCTATTCCTTTAAATTTGAGCTCGTAGAGAAGCTCATGGAGTTTTGAATTGTTCATAAATTAAAATAGTCCCCCGCAATATAAGAAATAATCAATCTTTCCAGCCTGGCCAGGTCATAAAGGCCATACTTTTGAGCCTTTTGAATCGCCTTCATGAATGCGTCTTCAGGATAGGTCCGTTTAAGTTCCAGCAGTTTTCTGAATTTGATGACGCCCCTGCCATGGCATCGTATTTTTAGCTGTGTCATATAGCTGTCAAGAATCAGATTATTTCCTGTCAGCGCCCTCTCTTGTTCTGAGGATGCAGACCGTGGGTAGGTGATACGCAGGATTTTATGGGAAGCATCTGTTTTCCGGCCATCCCGTTTGCCCACCAGTCGCTGATGCTGTGCAACTTTTTTGTGCCCATGGTAAATTAATACTTCTTCGGGATGTTTCTGAACTTCTACTTGTTCGCCAATAAGTTTGTATGGAAGGGAATAACGGTTTGTGTCCAGCTGAACATATCCTTGTATATCCACTACCCGGTAACAGGTCACATATACCGGGGGTATATACAAAGGCAGGGGTTTAAGGAAGGGCTTTTCCATGATATATACTTGTTCTGGAGCCATTTTCAACGACCGTTTATACTTTTTATCTGACACATTGATACACCATTCAATGCCCTGCTGATTGAGATCATTCCAGTCATTAAAGGTTCTTCCCGCAAGAAAATTTCTTTCCACATAATAGAATGGCCTTTCCACCCGAGCCTTTCTGTCAGGATGACCAACGCTATGGGGGATAAATGCCGTGCTGAACGACCTGCCAATCTGACGGATTTCAGGGGCAATTGTTGCATCGGGACCCGCACCCTGGACCACCAGAACACTGGTATTATCAATGGTACACCTGCCACAACTTCCATCCATGTGCAAAAAAGCATCAATCAAAAAACATCTTGCTTCAAACCGGGTAAAGCGTGGATAAAATCGGATATATATTTTTCGGCTATAAGCAAGAGCCAGCGAAGCGCATTGAACTGTCTGTGGTTTGTTCCCCAGTATGATTTTATACGGTGATGTATCGTGTTGCATTTCTTCTCCAGGTGCAAAATGGTAGCTTCCAGCAGGCTTTTTTGCAGGTTTGCCCAATCCTTCCTGATTGATCAGCCATCTAAGGGATGAATAGGGGATATCGATACGGTACTGTTCGTTCAAAACCTCTCCAACCCGGACAGAATTACCGCAGCAAAACGCAAACAGTTCCCTGATAATGGGAAGATGCTGATGATATTTTGAGATTTTTGCCTTCGGCTCAGCATGTTTACCCCTGAGTACGGACTTTACCGAATTTTTTGATAGCCCAAGCGTGTTGGCAATTGTTTGAATCGTCATCTTGTGTTTACGCATCTCTTTGATTGCATCTTGTATTGCAGGTTTGATCATGGCACATTACCTCTTCGTGCAAATGGTTTAAAAGTGTGTAAGCTTCATTCAGTGCATCCAGTAGCTTTTTACGAATGCTGGGTTTTTGACCAGGGTATATTGCCCTTCCATGGCTTTGGTTCAGATTCTTTAAGGCAGAACAGACTGAGACAATATCCTTTAACCACCGGCCTTCAACCCCATCAACCAATGCTCGGGCCTTTTGTTCCGCATGCTTATTTTTAACTGCCTTTGAAAACAGTGACGGCCCATCAATCATTCTTGAGCGCACACGGTGGTTTGATTTCTTATATGTATTAAAAAAATGCTGCAGATCTCTCGTGGACATAGCGCTTTTCTTTAGATGTGCGGTTAATTTTAGGGCATGAACGCTGTTGGCGCGCGCCAACGGCACCAGTATTCTTGTGGCCGACCACATGGAAACGACTCCAGTACTAACGGCTACAAGAATTTCTTCCGGGAGTTCACGAACCAAATCCAGTCGTCTTTTTACAAAGCTTTTTTCACGTCCTATCAACTCGGCTGTTTCTGATATCCCCAGTTTAAATCTAAGAACAAATTCGTTCAGCAATGATGCTTCTTCAAAAATTTCCCAGGATCTGCCATCATTATTTTTGAGCATTGACAACACAGCTCCCTTTTCGTCGGATTGGTGAACGCCCCCTATGACCTGGTCCATGCCACACATTCTGGCCGCTTTGACACGCAAATAGCCGTCAATCAAGATAAACTCAATGCCCTCACCCTGTGTCACAATCACCGGGTTGATCTGCCCAAACTGTTCCAGGGAGCGGCATAGTTTATTGAGCACTTCCTTTTTATAAATCCTGGTATGATCATATCGAAGATTCAGCTGATGAAGATCTATGTGTCTTATTTGTGTCGTCATACACCCTTATTTAATACATTACCCAGTCTATGACCATCATGTCCTATCTTTGCAATCATTACTTTTATGCAGAACTTTCTTTGTAATTCGTTGATTTTATTGATATATCAACTATTAACACGTCCATCTTTGCAAACTCAGGATTGTCTGCAGAAATTATCGTGTATCTACCTGATTTTATATAATTTTGAGTGTTTAACACGTCCATCTTTGCAATCGAATCATCAATGGATGTTTGGTTTGATACCGACCGTTTTTTGCGGTTTCGTTCGACTTGAGCCAATCTATTCTTCTTGGTATATGCAGGATTCTTTTCTCTGTAAGTTTTGTAATAATCCGGGTTCTTTTTACACCATCGTTCTTGAGCATCTTTTTGATTTTGACGATAATCCTCATCTGTTCGTATTTTTTCTTTTTGCCAGGCATTCTTCCTGGCCCGTTGACATTTTTTCCTTTTACAATATTTTTGATCGGGCCTTTGAGGACTGATTTCAAAAAGTCGCCTACAGTTTTTGCAAGGACATTTATCCATAATTATTCTCCTGGTAGCAGTTCGTTATCAGGAGTTTAAATCGTAAAAAGAGAAAGGGCTAAATCATAATGCTTTGATTTATATTTGGGGAAGAATATTGCGAATGGTTGAGGGGTCAAAAAATCTTAGAATATTGGGGTCAAAAAATCTTAAAGTTAAAGTGTGCAATTGAAAAACTCAGGGTAAACGCAACTAATAAAACCATTACCAACAAACAAACTCGTCTCGATTTCATTTTTCCCCTCCCTTTAAAAAATTGTATTAGTAGCTAAAATACGATTTGCCTGCCCGATGCAATGAGGCCATCTAAATCCTTAAAAACTCTGTGTTTTTCGTCCCTGTATCGTTACAGGCTATGACTTTACCATTTTGTATAAATAGACAAAAAGCATGCCC